>JALYUO010000098.1 GCA_030853735.1 Chloroflexota bacterium | reverse complement strand
TAGCATGATTGTTCAGTCTACCTAACCTTTCGCCCAACCATAACCGAACTGTAGGCGGGTGGCTCCGCCCCACGACCATGGCCCCGCCACGATCTCGCCCGTAGTTGCCGCGCCCACTGGGTATATCGTCGTCAGCCACGTTCGCGGGGCGGAGCCACCCGCCTACAGTTCGGTTATGGTTGGGCGAAAGGTTAGGTAGACTGAACAATCATGCTACTGTACTCGTTGTGCTGATCCCTATAGAGTGTAACCGCCACTATAACAGTCCTTGCTCGTGCAGCCGTTGAATCAAGGGCACAGGCGGTAACAGCTGTTGAACCTGATCCTCGAATGCCTGCCACTGGGCGAGATCGGCATCAAGTGCGGCCTGATGATCCCAATAATAGGCGAGGGCCGAGTAAATTTGGCTCCACGATAGATGTGGATATTGCTGGTGCAACTCCTCCGCACTCCAGCCCCACACGGTATGAGCAACCACCAATTCCTCTACCTTCATCGTCGTGCCGGCGATGAGCGGGCGGCCTGCGTCGTCCACCATAATATGCTCGTAATGGGTTTTGATCAAGGTCACGGCTCCTTCCGCCGAGGCTAGAGCGGTAGATACTGAATGCGATTCTGCAAGTCGGCTGCTTCATTTATTTTAGCGACGAGTTCCAAGTCTGCGATGCACTTCCCTATCGAAACGTACAACTGATGGGCGTAAATGACTCCGGCAAACGGGATGCCTGCCGCTTGGCGGTGGGTTGCCTCGACAAGAAAATCTCTATCTTGAGAGAACAGCACACGCCCCAAAGCAGTAGCGCGATCAAGCAACAGAGGGTCTGCCCATTCGCTTGTGCCGTCTTCGTAGGCTGTAAGGACATCCACCTCACGAAGGCGTAAGCCAGTTGTGATAGAGCGATGGACATGGTGATCCATATAGAGCGCAATCGCCACTATAGGAAACCTTGTGCCCGAAGTCGCGCTACTACCGGGCTAGGTGGCGCACTTTGCCGTAACTGTTCAACCCAGGCTAAGTCGCGCTGGATCTCCGCGTCAATTTCGGCTCTATGATCCCAATAATACGCAAGAGCCGAATAAATCTGACCCAACGCGAGATACGGGTGCTGGAAGTGTAGTTCTTCAGGACTCCAGCCGTAAGCAAACTGGGCTTCCACCAGCTCGATCACCTTCATCGTCGTGCCGGCGATGAGCGGGCGGCCTGCGTCGTCTAACACGATATGCTCGTAGCGGGTTTCGATTAAGGACATGGCGTGGCCTCCAGGGCGAGTGGGCGAATCACTACCGATATGTTACCATAGCGTGTTATACTAGGGCAACCGCGCCGGCCTGCGGGCTGCGCGCCGACTACGACACGCATCACGATTACGACGGAGGACGGCTCTATGGCAGGCAAGGAAGCGGACCGCATCCAGGTCCAGCACATTTTGATCGGCTACCAGGGCAGCGTGCCCGGCAAACGCATCACGCGCAGCAAAGAGGAAGCGCGCACGCTGGCCTATGATCTGCTGAAGCAGGCGCAGGACGGCACCGATTTCGACGACTTGGTGCGGCGGCACACCGACGACTCGCCGCCGGGCATCTACAGCATGGCGAATCGCGGCGTGAGCGCCGGCAAAGGCGAGTACGGGCGGGACGGCATGGTGGGCGCATTCGGCAACGTCGGCTTCGCCTTGCAGCCGGGGGAGATCGGTATCGCGGATCACGATCCGGGCAGCAGTCCCTACGGCTGGCACATCATCAAGCGCGTCAAGTAAGCGGGCGGGCTGGGGAGGGTTAGCGGCAGGTGATGGACCACTGATGGACGCAATAGGCACAACGCTAACGCCGCCCGCCGACCCTGCCGGGTGGCAGGTACGCCCCAGCGGGCCAGAACAGGCTGTCGCCGCCGGCGGGTGCGTGACTGCCTTGCGCGTCCCGCGCACCGGCCGCCCCCGCTCGCCGGCGTTGTGTACGGAGCCGCCGTCGTGACCCTGCCCGCACCGCCGTTGTTGCTGATCGTAGACGACGATCCGACGATGTTGGCCCTGCTGGCCCACCTGCTGGCCGAGTTTATGCCGGCGGCGACCGTGCATAGCGCCGCCTCGGCCGCCGCTGCGCTCTATCGGGTAGTCGTGAACGACTATGACGCGATTCTCAGCGATATTGCCATGCCGGAGATGGATGGCTTGGCCTTGCTGACCGCCGTGCGGACCGTGCGCCCCGACACCCCAACGGTACTGATGACCGCGCTGGACGATCAGCAAGTGGTGATGCGCGCTTTGCGGGCCGGGGCGTTTGATTTTCTCACCAAGCCGGTGAATCCCGACTACTTGGTGGGAGCGTTGGCCCGTGCGGTTGAACTGCGTCGGCTGCGTCGCCAAGTGGCGGCGCACGCGGTTGCCGCCCAACTGCACGCGGCTCGCCAAGCAAGCGAGTGGGCCGCCGTGCTGGAAGCGATCCCCGACGGCATTTACATCTGCGACCAGACGGGGCAACTGACCAGTGTTAATGGGCGCGGCGCGCAGATCCTCGGCCTCTCGGTGGATCAAGCCCTCCGCCCGCTGGCCGCCTATGTGCCGACCAACATGATACGGTATCTGGACGGTAGCCTGATGGCACTGGCCGACTATCCGTTAGCCTGCGCGCTGCGTGGCGAAACCGCCACCGATTATCGCTTGATCATTCGCCCCACCGGCAGTGAGCAGAATATTTATGTCCGGTGTAGTCACGGTCCGATCCGCGATAAGGCCGGCGCAATTAGCGGAGCCGTCGCGGTACTCAGCGACATCAGCGAACTCTACCGTCTGGAACAGCAACGGCGGCAGTTCTTGGCCGTGGCTTCGCACGAACTTCGTACCCCGATCACGACGATCAAAGCCGGGTTGCAATTGGCTGTGCGCCGCCTGACCCGCGCCGACCAGCTGGATGCCGTTGGCCTGTTGGGCCGGGTAGACCGCCAAGTGGATCGCCTGACGGCCCTGGTGGGCGACCTACTGGCGGTGGAGCGCCTGCAAAACGGCGGGCTAGCCTTGCACGCGGTGCGCTTCGATTTGGCCGCACTGCTGCATCAGGTGGCCGAAACGATGCAAACGACCACCGAGCGCCACGCGATTATGGTGCAGGCTCCGCCGGCGCTCCTCCTGCTGGGCGATGCTCACCGCCTGGAACAGGTTTTCACCAATCTGATCGGCAACGCGATTAAATACAGTCCTGCCGGTGGCCCCATCACAATCGCCTTGCGCGCGGACGCAGGAGCCGCCGAGGTGTGCGTGCAAGACGTGGGCATCGGCGTGCCGGAGACCGACCAGGCGCGGATTTTTGAGCAATTTGGGCGCGCCGCGAATGCGGCAGCCCAGCAGATCAGCGGCTTTGGCCTGGGTCTGTTTATTAGCCAAGCCATTGTCCAGGCGCATAACGGGCGCTTGTGGCTTGATACCACGCACTCCGGCCCCGGCAGCGTGTTTTGTGTGAGTTTGCCGCTAGAGGAGGAGACGGATGCTTGATCTAGCCGCTGCGCGGGCCGATTTTGGGCGGCGCTTCAACCGCCCCCCAGAGGTGGCGGTGCGTGCGCCGGGGCGCGTGAATCTGATCGGCGAACACACCGACTATAACGACGGCTTTGTGCTGCCGATGGCGCTGGATTTTCAGCTGATCTGCCTGGCCGCACGGCGCGCCGACCGCCGGGTGCAGATTTACTCCTGCGAGTACGATGCCCTGGATCGGTTCGATCTGGATGATCCCACCCCGGCGGCGGACGGGCGCTGGCGCAACTATGTGCAGGGCATGGCTTGGGCGCTCGAAGCACGCGGTGCGCGGCTGTTGGGCTGCGATGTCTGGATCCAGGGCGATGTGCCCCAGGCGGCGGGGCTGTCTTCGTCGGCGGCACTCGAAATGGCGACCGGCTGGGCCTTTGTCAACCTCAGCGGCGCAGCGATAGACCGCGTGACGCTGGCCCTCTGCGGGCAGGCCGCCGAAAACCGCTTTTTGGGCGTGCAAACCGGCATCATGGACCAATACATTTCGGCCCTGGCCCAGGCGGATACGGCGCTGTGTATTGATTGTCGCACGCTGGAGGCCACGCCGGTGCCTTTGCCTCTGCACGCGCAGGGCTTGGCGGTGGTGGTGGTCGAGTCGGGCGTGCAACGCGGGCTGGTAGACAGCGAATATAACGCCCGCCGCCAGGAGTGCGAAGAGGGGGTGCGGCGCTTGCAGGCGCTGCTGCCCGACCGCGCCATTAGCGCCTTGCGCGATGTCACGCCGGCCGATCTGATGGCCCACAGCGCGGCGTTGCCGCCGCTCATCCTGGCCCGTGCGCGCCATGTGGTCACGGAAAACGCCCGTGTGCTGGCAAGCGTTGCGGCGCTCCAGACCGGCGACTTGGCCCACTTTGGCGCGCTGATGGTCGAGTCGCACGCCAGTATGCGCGACGACTACGCGATCACCGTGCCGGCGGTAGATCGCCTGATCGATCTGTCGCTGGCCTGCCCCGGCGTGTGGGGCGCGCGCATGACCGGCGGCGGCTTCGGCGGCTCCACCGTTCACCTGGTCGAACAGACCGCCCTTGACCGTTTCGCCGCCGGCGTCGTCGCCCCCTACGAAGCCGCCACCGGCCTGCGCGCTTCCCTGTATGTGTGCCACGCCACGGCGGGGGTGAGCCTGCTGCATGAAACGTGAACCTTCCCCCTTCACAAGCGTAATCCGCAATCCGCAATCCGCAATCCGCAATCCGTCATGGCCCATGATCTGCTCGAACTGGCCGGCGTGCGGGCGGGGGCCGGGCTGACTGCCGAACGCCTAGCGGCCTGGGATGCGGATCGCTGGGCGGCGGTGCTGCGGGCCGCGCAAGTGGCTGGACTGACCGCCACCATCGAGAGCCGGCTCCGCCGGGCCGGGCTATTGGCGGGGCTGCCGCCGGCGGTGCAGACGGCTTGGCGCACCGAGCGGCGGCGCGGGGTGGTCGCCTTTGCCGCGCAGGGACAACTGTTGGCACGCCTCGGCGCAGCTTTCGCGGCAGCAGCGGTGCCGTTGCGCCTGCTCAAAGGGCTGGCGCTGGCCCACACTGTCTACCCGGAGCCGCCGGCGCGTCATGTGGGCGACATCGATCTATGGGTTGCGCCCGCTGATCTGCCGCGCGCGCTGGCGTTGTTGCCCGCCCTCGGCCTGGTGATGCCGCAGTGGGATAGCCGGCCCTCGCCCTTTTTGCAGACCTTCGGCAAAGAAGTGCTGTTCCAACCCGCCGGCGACCCGCCGCCCTTCCTGATGGTAGATCTGCATTGGCATCCCACCGCTCCCTGGTGGCTGCGCTCCGTGTTACATATCCCTGAAGAGCAGTTGTTTGCTGCCGGCCGGCCGGTGCTGATTGGTAAGCAGACCTATTTGACCCTGGCTCCGACTGAGATGCTTTTCTATCTCTGCCTGCACACCGCGCTGGGCCATCGTTACGAGGGGTTGCGCTGGTTGGTGGATCTGGCTGCCGTGTTGGACGGCGGGGGCGTAGACTGGGCGCGGCTGAACGCGCTGATCGCCTGTTCCGGCACTGGGGTGATCATTTGGCGGGCGCTCGACTTGCTGGACGGCTGGCTGGGCCGGCGCACGGTGGCCCACCTGCGCCGCCTGCCCGGTCGCCTGCACCGCCGGCTGGTGCGCCGCTTCTTGCCCGGCTACCCCGCCGAACGCTCGTTGCGCGCTGACGCAGAGTTTGAACTGCGCGTACCGTGGGAGCAGCTCGTGCTGTTGCCGGGGCTGCGGGCGGTCGGCCAGGCACTGGCCCTGCTGCTCTGGCCGCCGCCCGTCTGGTTGCGCTTGCGCTACAGCCTCTCGCCCGCCGCTCCCGTGTGGCGCGCCCGCCTGCGCCATCTAGGGCGCGTGCGTCGCCTGCTGCCGGGGGCGCGTAAAACGTAGAACGTGAAACGTAAAACGTTAAGTAACGATTCAGCCTGGGTGGGGGTAGGAGGCGGTTCCCCCCGGCGCCGGCGGCCGACCGGCCACGAATAGAGCCACGAATACCCGAATGGGGCTACGAACGGGAGCCGGCGACCCACCCAGCGGCCCAGCGGACCAGGGCCGGCCCCGGCCTAGCACGCCCGGCCCGTGCCCACCACCCCCGTATTCGTGTATTCGTGGCTCTATTCGTGGCCGGTCGGCCGCCGTCGCCGGGGGAACCGCCTGAGTAGTTGCATCGCCTTACGCTTTACGCGGCACGACCTCGCCGGCCGGACCAAAGACGACTAACGGCTGATAGGGCGCGAGGTCGGCGCGGGTTTCGCCGACAGGGTGGCCGGCGACTTCGACCCAGGCGTGGCCGCGAAACGCGCCACCGGGCGGGGCCATGCCGATGACCAGGTGCGGCTTGGCCCCGGCTCTGACGAGGTAGCGATAGAGGACCAGGCTGCGTTCCAGGCAATTGGTGCCGGGGCTGTGGCGGGCGGGATGGTAGAGGCGGCGCACAATCCGCAAGATTTGCGCTTCGGCGGCGGGGTCGCGCGGCGTGGGCGCAGCGGGCGGAGCCAACAGCCGCACCAAGCGACGCAGCGACAGCATCCGTTTGAGTAGGGGTAAGGTGACGGCCCACCCGGCCATGCCCAGCACTTGCCGGGCCACTATCAGGCGCATACCGCCGCCAGCAGCGCGTCGAGCAGCGCCGGCACGCCGTCTAAACCGGCGCGGAAGCGCACATCCCAGACCGGCACCTGCGCCGCCAGGGCGAGATAGCGTTCCAGCGTCGCCCGCTGCTCCGCCGGCTCCCCCAGGTTGAACACCCGCCCTTGCGCCAGCACGGCGCGGAAGGCCGCCGGGCCGGCCAGCCGGCGCACCACGCACGGAGGCTCGCTGCCGTCGGGTAAGCGCGCTAACACACAGAGGCCGGCTAACGGCACCGGCGCACGCGCGGGTCGCCGCAACCGCGGCCGCCGCAGCGCAGCGGGGCTGCGGTCGTCCACGCTAGAGTCGGCGGCAAAGTAGGCGTGCGCTGCGGGGCGCAAACTGCTGCGGAACGGCAAGGGCAAGGCCACGATGCCGGCCGCTGCCGGTTGCCAGGCCACCAGATCATCGGCCCATTGCGGGTAGCCGCGCTGGTGCAAGGCAAAGGCCAACGTGGATTTGCCGGTCTCGGAGTCGGCACACAGGGCCAGCACGCCCTGTGGCAGCCGCACGGCGCCGGCGTGCAACACCTCCACCCCGCGCGTCTGCAAGACGAGCGGCAGGATCAGGTGCGTATAGGCCACGCGGATGCCCGCCGCCGTGGTGCCCGGCAGCGGGATCGCCATCACCCCGCCCGACTCCGCAAAGCCGAAGGTCGCCACATCCGGCAAGCGGATCCAGTGGCGGCCTTCGGCCTGATAGACATCGATCTGTAGTTGTGTAGCGGGATTACGCCAGACACTCACCTTGCTGCCGAGAGGCACCGGCGCAGCAGGGTGAGCTATCTGGAGAGCAGGAAGCATCGCATTACCTAGATCGATCCAGCTTCAGCGTTAGCGAGCCACGCTACTTTTGGCTGAACGTTCCTAAAGCGGGATACTGCCATAGACGTGCCTGTATCCCGCTGTCCAGTCTGGGGCAGCGCGCCCCCTAGTGCCTAACCCGGACCCGGCAGTTTACGACCACCGCTGGTTTCCGGCGCTGACGGAGCCTTGAGAATGCCGGGCATGGCAATATCACGTACATCCGCAACATACGTCAGTTCCATCGGTTCCCAGGTCGCCGGTTGCTGTTCGGCCGGAACCGGCTCTAGTGGTTTTTGTGCGTCCTTTTCCATGGTACTCCCTCCACCGTATAATGAATAAACCGTGTTATGAATAATGACTGCTAAGGCCCAATTAGGCGATTAAAAATGCGTTTGGGCCCAGGCTTCCAGGCGCAACACGTTCCACAACTGGTACGCCATCCGTGGCGCGGTGCCGGCCATGGTGGGCGCTAATTTGGCGGCCAACGCCGGCGCATCCACCACCCCCAGCCGGGCCAGCGCCGGGGTGCCGCCTAAGCGCTGCCAACAGGTGGCTGCGTCGCGCACAATCGTGCGCTGAAAAAACCGCAAGGCTCCTACTTTGGTCTGCTCGGCAAACCCGGCAGTGGGACAGCGCTGGACCAGCACTTCGCGCGTCAGCGCCTTTGTCCAGCCGCCACGTTGCAGCCGTTCTGGGCGCGTGCGATACAGTAAATTCAGCAAATCCGCGTCCCAAAACGGTTGTAGTAGGCGCATTCCCAGGCGGCGACCTAGCTCGAAGGCTTCCTCGGCCTCCATCGTTAGCAACGGTTCCTCCAGCTCATGGCGCACCTGATGGAGATACATCGAGCCGCGCGCCGCTTGCGGCATCCGCGCCGTCAGGCGCTCGGTTACGATTTGGCGTAAGGCCGGGTCGCCCGCTGCCCAGTCGGCGGTTAGGCGGCCGGCCCGTTTGCGCCGGTTCGCACTGTAAACGGCGGGCAAGGTCTCGCGCAGCAAACGCGCCGCGTGGTTACCCATCAAACCCCGTAGTCCATAGGTCCATAAGATAGTAAGGGCATTAGAGCGCAAGGGTGCTTTGTACGAGCGATGAAACACCCCAAAATAGTGCGCCAGCCGCGCCCAGTCACCCGCCGCCATCAGATGCGCCGCGTAATGGGGGCCGGTGCTCAATGCCTCGTCGCCGCCGTTGCCGTTCAGGATGACGGTGCAACCGTGGCTCTTGCCTAGCTGCGACAAGTGGTAATAGGTCGGCGTGAACATGGCCCACAGCGGGGCCGGCCACTCGGCCACCATTTGTAGCGACTCCCAGAGCAGACCCCCCGCGCCCGTGGCCGTATCAAACGGCACCAACGCGCGCGGTAAGCCCAGGCACTCCGCCACTTGGCGCTGCACGACTTCCTCGTTCAAGGTCAGGTCGGGGAAATCCAGGCACAACGCCCAGGGCGGCGGATCGCCGGCTTCGCGCGCTAAATCACTCGCGTGTAAGGCGACCGTGGACGAATCAATGCCGCCGCTCAACCAAACGGCGGGCCGACCTTGCGCCACGCAACGGGCCACGGCCTGCCGCATCAGCCCGTCAAAGCCGGCCACTTCGTCTTCCGTGGCCCAGGCCACCGGCCCCGCCGCCAGCGGTCGCCAATAGTGCTGGGTCTGCCGCGCTCCCGCCTCGATCCGCAGCCAGTGCCCCGGCCGCACCCGGCGCACGGTGGTGTAATACGTCTCTTCCGGCACCGTCCACTGATTCAGCAGATGTTCGGCCAGGGCTGGGAGATTCGGAGTGCGGGCGACACCGGGCTGACCCAGCAACGCATCCACGCTGGTGCTGAACAGCACGCGGTCGCCGGCTTCGGCGTAAAACAGCGGATAGGCACCAAGCGGGTCGCGCACGGCCAGTAAGCGCCCTTGCCGGCGGTCCGCGATCAGCAAGGCAAATACGCCGCGCAAGCGGCTCGGCAGATCGCTGCCCCAGCGCCGGTAGGCCCGCGCCAACAGCGCCGCCGGGTCTGCGTCTGCTGCGCCGGGTAGCTGGGCCGCCAGCGCCGCCGCGTTATACAGCACGCCATCGAACAACACCAGCAGGTCGTCGCTGTCCGCCGCCCGTTGCGGCACATCGGCACTGCCGCGTACCAACTGTAGGCGCGCCGTCGCCGGCTGCCAGGCGGCGATCCAATCCACGCCGTCGGCGGAGGTGCGCGCCCGGCCCGTCGGCGGGGCTTGCAACTGCGTTGTCACGCGCGGATCTCGCTATAGATCAACTCGTTCGCCAGCAGGCCGGCGACCAGGCGCTCGATTTCATCGTCTAATGCGGCGGCGCTGACGGTGAAGCGGCGTAACATCTGCGTGCGAATGGCTTCGCGGTCCTGCCCTGCTGCCAGCAGTTCCCAGAACACCGATCCCGTGCGGTTGAGTTCATAGATGCGGTTGGTGATTAGATGCACCAGCACTGTCTCGTCCCCCATGCGTTGGGCGACGACAGCGGGGCTAGGGTGGATCGCTGCGGCACTGGGCAAACCCCCCGACGCTGCGGAACTCTGTTGCATGGCGACTCCTGATTGGACTTCGAGACAGCAGTTGGCGGCAATAGCACTATACCACAGAGATGTAAGTGGACGCAAGTAGGGTATCATGCTGTTCAGTCTGCGGATCGTATCAGTCATGTCACAATCTCTCAGAAACCGGCCAAATGACCATCGCGCCGGGCATGGGCCAGCGCCCGGTTGAGCACCAGGGCCGCGACCGGTCCCAGCAGCACGGTCGAACCGGCCAGGATCACAATCGCGCTCCCGATCTCGCCCGGCGCGCCGGCATGAAAGAGCGCCTGGCGTAGACCACGCAGCGCGTAGGTGAGCGGTAGGCCACGCGCCAGCCATTGCAGGGGCGCGGGCAGCACCTCAATGGGATAAAAGATGCCGGTCAACAGCGCGATCACCCCAGTGAGCAAGGCTACCAGGCCGTCGCCGCGCTTGATGAGGATGATCGCCGCCGCCACCAGCAGGCCCAACGTGGCGGTATGGGCCAGCGCCAACCCTAACAGCAGCGCCACCACCCCCCAATCGGCCTGTCCCCAGTCCACATGGAACACCAGCGCCGCGCCGGCCAGATAGAGTACCATTTGCCCCAAGCCGATCAGCAGGGGCAGCCCGATGCCGCCCAGCACCAGCAGCCAGGGCGGGGTGGTCGTGACTAGCAGCGCCTCCATCGTGCCGCCTCGCTGCTCGCTCCGCACGGCGTTCAGCGTGCCGATCAGCGCGGTACTCAACAAGCCCCAAAAAGCGGTGCCCACGACAATAAAGCCGAACAGATTGCCCCCGTAAGCGGCCAGTACGGCGCTTTGCCCGTTGCCCATTGTGCGACTGAGGAAAAAATACATCCACAGCGAACTCACGATCCCAGCGATCTGTAGCACAAAGGCGAAGCGATAGCTGCGGTTGGTTCGCAGATCGCGCCGCAGGAAAGCCAGCAGGGCACGCCCGATCCCGATCATGGCGCGGCCTGCCAGGGGATCGTTATCGCCGCCGGGTCGCCGGCGGGCCGGTCGGCAACGAGGCGGCCGCCGCGCAGCCAGATCACGCGGTCGCAATAGGCGGCGGCTTCGGCGGGGTTATGCGTCACCCAGACCAGCGTCTGCCCCCCCTCATGGCAGGCGCGCAAGAGCCGGCGCACGCTCTCGGCCGCTTCGGGATCGAGGCTGCGCGTCGGCTCGTCGAGCAGCAACACGGCGGGCTGGTGCAACAGGGCACGGGCAATCGCCAAGCGTTGGCGCATCCCGCTGGAATAGGCGCGGTAGGCCGTGCCCGCCACCGTGGTCAGCCCCACTGCGGCCAACACCTGCGCGATGCGTGCGTGGGCGACGGCTCCATGCAGCCCCTGGAGCGCAGCGAAAAACTCCAGGTTGGCCGCACCACTCAGGGGCCAGTAAAACGCCCGGTCGTCGCCGGTGGCCCAACCGACTTGCCGCCGCACTTGCGCCCCCGCCGCCAGTGTCGCCCCCGTCACCCAGACTTGGCCGAGCGTGGGTTGCAGCAGCGTCGCCAAAATCCGCAGCAGGGTGCTTTTGCCCGCGCCGTTCGGCCCCAAGATTGCCAGCGCCTGACCGGCCGGAATCGTCAGATCCAGGCTATGCAGCGCGACTTTGCCGGCGCGGGCGGTCCACGGCCAGCCACCCGGCGCAAGAAAGGTTTTGTTCAGCTGTTGGATTTCGACCGCCGGTGCGGCCCCCCCTTGTTTCATGTTTGCCATCGCTTTCCAACGGTTACGGTTACGGTTGTGGTAACGACTTGCACTGAACGCCCACTTGTAGACCAAATTGATATACCCAACGGCTTGCGTTCGTTCGACACCACTGCTATAATACCAGAGACCTCTAGGAAAAGACACGTCAATTGGGTCTCCTCATTATTCAGGAAAGGGTGATGGAGTATGAAGCACCGTATTGCGCGTAAGATTTTGTCGGTCAATATGCGGGCCGGCATGACCGCTTTAGGGCTGCTGGCCGTGCTGGCGCTGTTGGTGATCAGCTTGTCGGTCCCGTCCGCCGGCTACGCCCAGACCACTGGACCGACTCCGACTCCCGTGCCCAGCACCAACACCCCGGCCCCCGCTGCGACCAACACCCCGGTCCCCGCTGTGACCAACACGCCGGCTCCGGGCGCGACCGACACGCCGGCTCCCGGCGCGACCGACACGCCGGCTCCCGGCAACACCGTCACCCCCACGCCGAGCAACACCGTGGCCCCCGGCGCGACCAACACGCCTAGCCCCGTCCCGCCCGGTCCTAGCGCAACGAATACTCCGCTGCCCGGCCCGCAAGGCCAGCCGAATCTGACCATCAGCAAGGTGGTCAATCCCGCCCAGGCACCGGTCGGCACGCAAGTGATCTTCACCGTTGTGGTGACAAACAACGGCACCGCCGATGCCACGGATGTGACGGTCACGGACCCGGTACCCAGCCAGTTCCAGGTACTCAGCGCCAGCTCGACCAAAGGTGCCGTGCAACTCAACGGTCAGTTGGTGACCGTCACTATCGGCACGATGGCTCCCGGTGAAGTGGTGACGATCACCATTGTCACTCGCGCGCTAACGCCCACCCTCGGCCCGGTGACGAACAAAGCCACCGCCGTGTACACCAACCCCAACAACGGTAATCCCAACAGTTCGACCGTGGATGCCAGCGTGGATGCCTCGATCATCAAATCGGAACTGCCCCATAGCGGCAAGAGCGACCTGGGCGTTGCCGGGTGGCTGGCATTGGCCGCCGCCTGTGGCAGCTTGGCCTGGCTGGTGCGCCGCCGCGCGGCAACCGGAAAGTAAGGTCTGATGGAACTGGTACAGTACTGGCGGGTGGTACAAAAACGCCTGTGGCTGATCGTCCTCTTGATGATCGCCGGCGGGGTGGTATCCGGCCTCGCCGGCTGGCAGGAACAGCCGGAATATGAAAGCACGGCCCTGCTGGTCTTAAACCCCGCCGTGCCGGCGGGCTATGTCTTCTTGGTGCAAAACCAGGTGGCCTCTAGCCTCGCCGACAGCTATAACGCGCTCATGCACTCGCAGTCGTTCGGGGAGCAGGTGGCGACCGAGCTCAACCATGCGTTCAGCGCCGCCGAGGTGGTGGGCGGTATCAGTACGCAGTTGAAGCCCAACACGCTCTTCTTCAACGTCACCGGGCGGTCAAGCAGCCCCCAGCGCGCCCAGCAACTGGTCAACGGCGTGATCAAGGTATTTATCGCCGCGAATGCCGACCAACAAAAGAAAGCCTCCAATCAGGGCGTGGGCAGCATCAAAAGCGCCATGCAACAGCGGCTCGAAGATAAGCTGGCCTATTTTACTGATCTGAACAAGAGCTACCAGGATCGCATCAAAGACCTGGAAGGCCAGCCGCCGAGCAAAGACCGCAACGATGAACTGTTCCAACTGCGCGGCCAAGCAATCACGCTGCAAGAGGCCGAAACCCAGGCGATCACCGCTCTCGCCACGGTGGACAGCAGCACGGCACCCACCAACACGGCGGTGGTGATTGACGCGGCTCCGCCGGGGCGACCCCTGCCCAGCCACTGGCCCGCTAACGTCCTCGCCACCATCCTCGGCGCGGCGGTCGTGGCGATTGCTCTTTCCTTTGTCTTTGACTATCTCGACTACACCGTGCGTTCGCCGGAATACCTGGAGCAAGTGATGGGCCTCACGCCGATGGCCGTGGTCGGCCTAGTGGGGCAGCACACCGCCGCAACGTATGGGCGGCGGCGCGCCGGCAGCGGCAAACGGCTGCCGGGCAAAAGCGCGACCCTACCCGGCGGCTGGGCGGGCCGGCTGGCCGGCCACAAGCTGGTCACGTTGGAGTTTCCCAAGTCACCCGACTCGGAGAGTTTTCGCGTGCTGCGAACCAATATCCAGTTCTTCAGCCTGGGTAAGCCGATCCGCAGTCTCGTCGTCACCAGCGCCGGGCCGGGCGAAGGCAAGAGCTTCACGGCGGCCAACCTAGCAATCGTGATGGCCCAGGCCGGCAAGCGCGTGATCCTGGTGGATACCGACCTACGCCGGCCCAGTTTGCACAAATTGTTCGATGTGCCCAACACCGTCGGCTTCACCAACCTCGTCCTGAACAATATGGAGGATCGCGGCGGCATTATCCAGCAGGTTCCTGAAGTACCCAACCTGCTGCTCGTCACCAGTGGCCCCTTGCCGCCCAATCCGTCCGAACTGCTCGACTCGCCGCAGGCGCTCCATGTACTCCAGGGACTGGCGCAAGCCGCCGATCTGGTGATCTATGACACGCCGCCGGCCACCGCCGTCACCGACCCGGCCATCATGGCGACGCGGGTAGACGGCGTGGTGCTGGTGATCAATGCCGGTGTGACGCGCCGCGACATGGTGGAGCGGGTCCGCAAAATCCTCTACAATGTCGGTGTAAAGTCGCTGATCCCAGTCCTCAACCAAGTTAAAACCAACGACTTGCGTGGTTACTACTATTACAACACCTACGGCAATCCGCTGGAAGGGCCGGCGGTGATCGCCAACGGTAACGGCAACGGTAACGGTAACGGCAATGGGCATCACACGAACGGGGCAAGCACACCCGCGACCGCTGTAGAAGATATCTTGTTCCCGCCACAAAGCAAATAGCCCGCCCACTGGGCCTACGAGGCGACCACCGCAGACTTTATGGCTAATCAAGAACTCCGCTTGCCGGTGGCACCGCCGTTGGGTGGGGCACCGGCCGCCGCCACCGAACCGGCCGCCGCTCCTGTTCCCGTCTTGCTGATTACCCCGTCTGAAGGGTGGATCGCGCTCAAGCTGCATGAAGTTTGGGAGTACCGCGAACTCGTCGGCTTCCTGATCTGGCGCGACATCAAAGTGCGCTATAAGCAGACGGTATTGGGCGCAACCTGGGCCATCATCCAACCGCTGATGACGATGGTCGTGTTCAGCCTGTTTTTCGGTAAGCTGGCGAAGATGCCGTCGGACGGCGTACCCTACCCGATTTTCAGCTTTGCCGGGCTGGTGCCCTGGACCTTTTTCGCCAACGGCCTCAGCCAAGCATCGAACAGCCTGATCAGCAGCGCCAATCTGATCCGCAAGGTCTATTTCCCCCGCTTAGTCGTGCCTATCGCTACCGTCATGTCGGGTGTCGTAGATTTTGCCCTGGCCTTTGTGGTGCTGCTGGGGATGATGGTTTGGTACGGCATTATGCCGACCGGCAACGTGATCTGGTTGCCGGCCTTGCTGCTGCTGGCGCTAATTACGGCGCTGGGTGTAGGTCTCTGGCTGGCCGCGCTGACGGTGCAGTTCCGTGATGTGCGCTACGCCCTGCCTTTTCTGACCCAGTTTTGGATGTTTGCCACGCCAATTGTCTATCCCAGCCACTTGCTGGGCGAACCCTGGCGCACGGTCTACGGCCTCAACCCGATGGTGGGGGTAGTCGAAGGCTTCCGCTGGGCCTTGCTCGGCACCGCCGAGGCTCCCGGCCCGCTGATTGGGGTTTCAGCCCTGGCCGCCGGACTGATCTTGGTGAGCGGTGCGTTCTATTTCCGCCGCTTGGAGAAAACCTTTGCCGATCAGGTTTGATCGCCGGGGGGCGGGGCGCGGATTGGCGGCCCTGGCGGTGCTGGGCCTGCTGATCGGGCGCGGTCCGGCGTTGGTCACGACCGCTTTCGCCAACTGGGCGGCGGTGGTGGCCGTGGCCCCTTGCGGCGACCGTAGTCTGCCGGGCCATCCATCCGGCGCGGCCGGCGCGCTGCCGGAGCCGGGCGCTACAGCTTGGTGGCAACTGGCCCATGCGCGCTGTGCCGGCGATGTGGCCGGCACACAGACGGCGTTGCAGGCCGTGGTGCAGCAATCGCCCGCGCGGCTGGATGTCCTGCGGGCGCTGGCTCCCGCCGCAGTAGCTGTGGCCCAACAGGCCGCCGACCGTTACCCTGACCAAGCGGCGGCGCAGCTGTGGCTGGGCGATGCCCAGCTCGTGGCCGGCACCCCGCCCGCCGCGATCCGCGCCTATGAGCGAGGGTTGGCCTTGCAGCCGCACGATGCCAACAGCTGGTTGCTGTTGGGCGAACTCTATGTGGCGCGCGGCGACACGGTGGCGGCCGCGCACGCCTACGATCAGGCGTGCCGCTATGTCGATCACGGCAAGAACGGCTGTCCGCGCGCCGGCGACTTACATATGCAACTGCATGAATACGTGCAGTCGGCGGCGGCCTACCAAACGGCAGACCAGCAGACCGGCACGGCGTTTCACGCGCAGGCGCGCGCCGCCGCTCTGGCCCTACTGGCGGAAGGCCATACCGCTGAGGCCGTACCGATCCTGCAAGCCCTAGCTCAGGCCGGTGACGCGGAAGCACGCCGGCAACTACAACAACTAGGAAAGCCAATCCAACCGTGACCCAGCTACCCGATTCGCCTGTTTATGCCGACTCGTTTCGCGCGCAAGTGGCTGCCGCCGGCGGGCGGACCCTGCCGGCAGGCCGTTGCCTGATCATCGGCGAAGTGGCCCAGGCGCACGACGGCAGCCTGGGCTTGGCGCACGCTTTCATAGACGTGATCGCCGCCGCCGGAGCCGATGCGGTCAAGTTCCAAACCCACATCGCGGCGGCGGAAAGCACGCCCGGTGAACCCTGGCGCGTGCGCTTCAGCCCGCAAGATGCCGGCCGCTATGCCTACTGGCAGCGCATGGAATTTACGGAGGAGCAGTGGGCGGGCCTGAAAGGGCACGCCGATGAGCGCGGCCTGCTCTTCCTCAGTTCGCCGTTCTCGGTCGAAGCGGTGGACCTGCTGACGCGCGTTGGCGTGGCGGCCTGGAAAGTCGCGTCGGGCGAGGTGGGCACTGTGCCGCTGTTTGCGCGTATGACGGCCACCGGTCTGCCGGTGATCCTTTCGACGGGCATGAGCGACTGGGCCGAAATTGATGCTGCCGTCGCGCGGGTGCAGGCTGCCGGGTTGCCGCTGGCCGTGCTGCAATGCACCAGCGCCTATCCTTGCCCGCCTGAACAGGTGGGCCTGAACCTGATCGCGGCCTTCCACGACCGCTACGGGTGCGCGGCGGGGCTGTCAGACCATTCGGGCACCGTCTATCCCGGTCTGGCGGCGGCGGCGTTGGGCCTCGATGTGCTGGAAGTCCATGTCACCCTCAGCCGGGCCATGTTCGGCCCCGATGTGCCCGCCTCGGTCACACCCGACGAACTGGGCCAACTCGTGACCGGCATCCGGGCGATTGAGCAAATGGTGGCCCATCCAGTGGACAAAGATGCCCAGGCCGCCGATCTGGCCCCGCTGCGCCGCTTGTTCACCAAAAGCGTGGTCACGCGCACGGCTCTGGCCGCCGGCACGGTATTGCAGGCTGACCATCTGGCGGCCAAAAAGCCCGGCACCGGTATCCCGGCGGCGCGCCTCCCCGACCTGATCGGGCGCGGCCTGCGCCGGGCCGTCGCCGCCGACACGTTGCTGGTGGAAGAGGATTTAGTTTAGCCGTGCATGGTCGTTACCTAGAAATGATAATCTTATGCCCCTAAAGCGTCGCGTCTGCGTGGTCATCACGGCCCGGCCCAGCTATAGCCGCAGCAAGACCGCGCTAGCGGCGATCCAGGCCCATCCTGACCTTGAATTGCTGCTGGTGGTGGCGGCTTCGGCGCTGCTTGACCGCTACGGCAACGCTATGCGCTACATCGAAGAGGACGGCTTCCCCATCGCCGCCCGTGTCTATATGGTGCTGGAAGGTGAAAACCTAGCGGCGATGGCGAAAACGACCGGCTTGGGCCTGCTTGAACTGGCGACCGTGTTTGATAATCTCAAGCCCGACGTGGTGGTGACGATAGCCGACCGCTACGAAACGCTGGCGACGGCGGTGGCGGCGGCCTACATGAACATTCCACTGGCCCATGTGCAGGGTGGCGAAGTCACCGGCTCGATTGACGAGAAGGTGCGCCATGCCGTGACCAAGCTGGCCGATCTGCACTTGGTTTCGACCGCCAAAGCGGCGGAGCGCGTCATTCGCATGGGTGAAGACCCGGCGACCGTGCATCTCACCGGCTGCCCCTCGATTGACCTGGCCGCCGACATCTTGGCGGACCCTACGCTCAACTTTGATCCCTTCGTGCGCTACGGCGGCGTGGGCCAAGTACCCGATCTGGCACAGGGCTATCTGGTGGTGATGCAGCATCCCGTCACTACCGAGTACGAGTTGGCGCGGCAGCAAGTGACCGAGACGTTATACGCAGTCGCCGATTGCGGGCTGCCGGTCCTCTGGTTCTGGCCCAACGTAGATGCCGGGTCCGACGGTACCTCCGGCGCGATCCGCACCTTTCGGGAACAGGAACAGCCGACGCATATCCATTTCTTCAAGAACATGGCCCCGACCGACTTTTTGCGCCTGCTCTACAACAGCCGCTGCCTCGTCGGTAATTCGAGCGTCGGCATCCGCGAATGTGCGTTCCTGGGGGTGCCGGTGGTCAATATCGGCACGCGGCAGGGCGGGCGCGACCGGGGCGGCAATGTGCTGGATGTGGGCTATGAGCGGACGGCGATCCAAGCGGCGATCCGGCAGCATCTGGCGACGGATCGCCCCGCGTCTGATCCGTTGTACGGCGATGGCGGTGCGGGGGTCCGCATTGCGGAGGTCTTAGCGACTGCGCCGTTACGGATCGAGAAACGGTTGGCCTACTGATGCGGGTGTTAGGCTTGATCCCCGCGCGTGGCGGCTCCAAAGGCATCCCGCGCAAAAATATTGCCCTGCTGGCCGGGCAGCCGTTGCTGGCCTACACCGCTGCGGCGGCCCAGGCGGCCACCCGGCTAGCGCGCGTGATCCTCAGCACCGAGGATGCCGAGATCGCGGCCGTGGGCCGGGCCTGTGGCCTCGATGTGCCGTTCCTGCGCCCGGCTGATCTGGCCCAAGACACCACCCCGACCCTGCCGGTGGTGCAACACGCGCTGCGCCAACTGGCGGCGGCGGGCGATCATTACGATGCGGTGTGCCTGTTGCAGCCCACGCAGCCGCTGCGGACCGCCGCCACGATTGACGGCTGTGTGGATTTGTTACTGACCAGTGGGGCGGATTCTGTTGTGACCGTGCTGCCGGTGCCGGCGGAATACCACCCGCACTGGGTCTATTTCGTGGCGACCGACGGCGCGCTGCACCTGAGTAACGGCGCAACCACGCCGCCGCCGCGCCGCCAGGAGTTGCCACCGGCTTTCCACCGTGAAGGCTCGGTCTATGTCACGCGCACCTCCGTGGTGCTGGACGGTGACAGCTTGTACGGCCCGCGAATGCTGGGCTACTCGGTGGCCGGCTTGCCCAGCGTCAACCTGGATACGCCGGCGGACTGGGCGCAGGCCGCCGCGTGGCTGGCGGGAGGGGTTGCCTAGGATGTGTGGCATTGCTGGGATCTGCGGCGGGGGCTGGACTCCTGCCCAATTGTCGGCTATGGTGGGTTATCAGGCCCACCGGGGACCGGATGGCAGCGCGATCTATTGCCCCCCCGACGAGCGGGCCGGGTTGGGCCACAACCGTCTGAGCATCATTGACCTGTCAGCGGCCGGCGATCAGCCGATGGCGAGCGCCGGTAGACGCTATTGGATCGTGTTTAACGGTGAGATTTACAACTACCGGGAACTACGTGCCGAACTGTCGGACTATCCCTACCGCAGCCAAACCGATACCGAGGTGATCCTCGCAGCCTACGCCCGTTGGGGCGCGGCCTGTTTGGATCGTTTCATCGGGATGTTTGCTCTGCTGATTTGGGACACGCAAACTGGGCAGCTTTTTGCGGCGCGCGACCGCTTCGGGGTCAAGCCGCTCTATTACGCGCAGCAGGGCGACGCGCTGTTGCTGGCGAGCGAACCGCCGGCTTTGCACCGCGCCGGGGTGCCGGCCCAACCGGATGCCGCCGCCTGGGCGACGTATCTCACGCACGGGCTGCTGGACCATGACACAGCCACCTTCTGGACCGGCATTCACAGCTTGCCCGCCGGTCATGCCTTGACCTGGCAGGACGGGCACCTACAGACGTGGCGTTGGTACGACTTGGCGGCGCGGGTGGGCGACCAGGATGATGATCGGCCCCTGGCTGCGGTGCGTGCGGAGTACCGGGCGCTATTGGCCGACAGTGTGCAGCTACGTTTCCGCAGCGATGTGCCGGTCGGCATTAACCTGAGCGGTGGGTTGGACTCGGCGACGTTGCTGGGCTTGGTGCAGGCGGTGCAGGGGCCGGCCAGCACCGTGCGCGCCTTCACCTTCGCCACCGGCGACTCGGCCTATGATGAGTTGCCCTGGGTGCGCCAGATGCTGGCCCACACGCAGCACCCGTCCACCGTGGCTTGGCTCACCCCCGACGCGGTGCCTGCGCTGGCTCTGGCGGTGCAGCGGCATCAGGCCGCGCCGTTCGGGGGCTTGCCCACGTTGGCCTATGCGCGCTTGTTTGAGGAAGCGCGCGCCGCCGGAGTGATCGTGCTGTTGGATGGGCAAGGCATGGATGAACAGTGGGCCGGCTATGACTATTATCGTGCGGCGCTGACCGGCGCAAGCGGCCCAGTGAGCGTGGTGCAGGGCACGCGCGAATCGCCGTTGCGCCCGGCCTGCCTGACCTCCGCGTTTCGCGCCCTGGCCGGCGATTTCGCGCCGGCGCAGCCGTTCAGCGACCGCTTGCGGAACCTACAATACCGGGATCTGTGCTATACTAAGATCCCGCGGGCCCTCCGTTTCAACGACCGTATTTCGATGCGTAGCGGTACGGAGTTGCGCGAACCGTTCCTTGATCACCGTTTGGTGGAACTGGCGCTGCGCCAACCCAGCCCGCGCAAAATCGTGGGTGACACGCAGAAATGGCTGCTGCGCGGTATCGCCGCCGATCTGTTGCCGCAGGGCGTGGTGGAAGCGCCCAAACGCCCGCTCCAGACTCCGCAGCGCGAGTGGCTGCGTGGCCCTTTGCGCGGCTGGGTCGCCGACTGCATCACGGCGGCGCTGGACTGTTACGGCGCTTGGCTGGACCCCGCTGCCGTTTGGCCGGCCTGGCACGCTTATGCTGCCGGCGCGGGCGACAATAGTTTTTACATTTGGCAATGGATCAATGTGGGCTTGCTGGCCCAGGTCACAACAGAAACCGAGGCCGCGCTTGTCTGACATCGCCATTCGCGTCGAAGGGTTGTCTAAACGCTACCAGATCGGCGCGACTCCCGTCTCCTACCGCACCCTGCGCGAGTCGGTGACGGACATGATGGCGGGGCCGTTCCGCCGCTTGAGTCGCGCCGTGCGCCCGCGTGCCGGCGCAGCCGGCGGCACCACCGTGTTCTGGGCGCTCAAAGATGTGTCGTTCACCGTGCCGCGTGGCGCAGCCGTAGGCATCATCGGGCGCAACGGCGCGGGCAAAAGCACGCTGCTCAAGATCCTGTCGCGCATCACGGACCCGACGGCGGGCTTCGCAGAAATTCACGGGCGTGTCGGCTCACTGCTCGAAGTGGGCACCGGCTTCCATCCCGAACTCACCGGACGTGAGAACATCTATCTTAACGGCGCGATTCTGGGGATGCGCCGCACAGAAATTGCTCGCAAGTTCGCTGAAATCGTGGCTTTTTCGGAGGTGGAGCAGTTTATCGATTCGCCGATTAAGCACTACTCCAGCGGGATGTACCTGCGCCTAGCGTTTGCTGTGGCCGCGCACCTCGACCCGGAGATCCTGCTGGTGGATGAAGTGCTGGCGGTAGGCGACGCGGCTTTCCGCAAAAAGTGCCTCGGCAAAATGGACGCGGTGGCCCACACCGGACGCACGGTGTTTCTGGTCAGCCATGATCTAACCGCGATCCAAGAGCTTTGTCCTTTAACTCTACTCTTGGAAAGTGGGCAGGTCATGGCCTACGGTCCCACTGTTGATGTGATCAATCAATATATGGGTAAATATCATGACATAGGCAGCCAATATATACCCGCCGGTAGCACAGGTACATCCGGCCAGTTTCACTTGTTGTCAGTGCGCGTTCACAATGCCAAAGGAATAAGTGAGGTTTTATATAGTTGGGACGAAGATATTTACGTTCGCATAGACTACCGGCTTACCGCCCCCTTCCACAACCTACGTGTGGGCTTTCAGCTTGAAGATGAACGTGGTGTCGTTATCTTCCGCACAGGTGATGCCGATTGGGTCGAGCATCTGAGCGAAAGCCGTGCGGCCGGCACATACCAAAGTACCTGTGTTATCCCTCGTCAGTTGCTGAACAGGGGACATTATTTTGTATCTATGCGGGTCGATTTCCGCAATGTAGACTGGATTTATCGTAGTGACAGTGTGATCAATTTTGACGTAGGTCAGATTCCCCTGGCCGGGGGTCATTATAACGCCCAAATTCGCCCGCATCTACAATGGCAGCATTGCTCGGATCCTCCATAATTCAGCTGAAGGAGAATGATTAACCATGCGTTTGGGCATAAATCCAGCGAAACTTAAATCGCAATTACCTAGCTACTTAGCGCATCGGCTCATAATCCCGGTTCATATTCCAGCGCACGAAGGTTATTTTAGCCAATCGTTGGACATCTTACGTCTATGTCTTGAGTCGGTTCGGCAGACGGTGGGCGGAAACGCCGCTGTTACCTTGATCTCTAATGGATCCACTCCAGCAGTAGTCGCTGAATTAGAGCGTCATCACGCCGCCGGCTGGGTCGATCAACTGATTATCAATCATACGAATCGCGGCAAAGTAGATGTCGTGGCGGCAGTGGCGCGCGGAGCCTTCGAGGAGTTTCTTACGGTAGCGGATTGTGATGTCCTGTTTCGCCGTGGCTGGCTGGAGGCGGTAGAAGCCATGTTTGCGCGCTTCCCCGAATGCGGCTTTGTCGCGCCTGTACCTAACCCCCTGCTCCTATGGCATCATACCTCAGCAACTGTGCTGGGGGCATTGGCGCATCGGGAACTCGGCTTTGCGCGCGTTATCGCCGAAGATGATTGGCAGCGGTTTACACGCAGTATTGAGCGACTGGACTTAGCTACTGGGCCCCACTGTCGCACGCAATTAACGGTGCAACGGGGCGGGACGATTGCCTGTGTGGGTGCGGGGCACTTTGTGTTCACGATGCGAAAATCGGTGGTTGGTGGGATGCCTTTGGAGCCTTCATTGAACGCGATCTCCGGCGACTCAGAACTACGCTGGCTTGATATGCCGGCGGATAAACTGGGGTTTTGGCGCTTGGCAACCCCGCAAGCCTATGCGTATCACATGGGAAACCAGATCGAACCCTGGATGCAGAATGAACTACACACAACTGATCCGGTTGCGCCGGTTGCGGCTCCCTCTCAGCCGTTGCCCTATAAACGCCCCTGGATCTCCCAATGGCCGTGGCCCGTGCGCCGTGGTCTCGTCCGGCTGCTCCGGTTGCCGGTCAACCGGCCCCTCCTACGGCGCATATTGGACCTGCCGGCCGATGCGGCAGGTTTACTGTGATTGATCCTTATGATGATTAGGAACCGATGGCGTAGCCATTCCCCACGCTCCAGTAGCGGCCCTTGCATTTGCATCGCCGGCAACGCAGCGCGTCTGATCGCAGGCAATAGGGGCCGGCGGTGCGTCGCCAGCTTGTTTGGCGAGATCAGTCTGCGAACGTGATGCCCCTGCCGCGCCATGTGGCCTTGATTTTGGGCACGCGCCCGGAAGCGACCAAACTAGCCCCCCTGGCGCTGGCCTTGCGTGCCCAGCCCCAGCGTTGGCGTTGCACGCTGATCGGCACCGGCCAGCATCATGCGCTGCTGCCGCAAACGTTGGCCGCGTTCGGTTTGGCGGTGGACTACGATCTGGCCGTGATGCGCCCCGATCAATCACTGACCGGCTTGACGGCGCGCCTGCTGGACGGGCTGGACCCTTTACTGGCCCACTTGCAGCCCGACTGGACGCTGGTGCAGGGCGACACGACCACGGCTATGGCCGGCGCGTTGGCCGCCTTCTACCGGCGCTTGCCGGTGGCCCATGTGGAGGCCGGGCTGCGGACTTATGATCGCTTCGCCCCCTACCCGGAGGAGGCCAACCGGCGCATCATCAGCAGCGTGGCCGATCTGCATTTCGCGGTGACGGCGGAGGGGGCGCAGCGGCTAACGGCGGAGGGTATTGCCCCCGCGACCATCGCGGTGGTGGGCAACACCGG
The DNA here is from genome assembly GCA_030853735.1 of Chloroflexota bacterium. GTDB lineage: Bacteria > Chloroflexota > Chloroflexia > QHBQ01 > JAICKM01 > JAICKM01. The sequence continues at coordinate 409 of JALYUO010000098.1, read as the reverse complement.
CATTGACGCGCTATTGTGGATGCGCGCCTGCTTGCGGACCGCCCCCGCCCCTGCGGCGGCGCTGGCGGCGTTGCCGGCCAACCTGCGGCTGATCCTGGTGACCGGCCATCGCCGTGAGAACTTTGGCGGTGGCATCGCCCAGATTTGCGCGGCGCTGCGTGCGCTGGCCGACCGCTTTCCCGATGTCGCCATCGTCTATCCGGTCCATCCGAATCCCCAGGTGCAGGAGCCGGTCTACCGCCTGTTGGCCGACCATCCGCGCATCGTGTTGTGCGCGCCGCTGCCCTACGCACCGTTCGTGGCTCTGATGGATCGCGCCACCTTGATCCTGACCGATTCGGGCGGCGTGCAGGAAGAAGCGCCCAGCCTGGGCAAACCGGTCTTGGTGTTGCGCGAGACGACTGAGCGC
>JALYUO010000708.1 GCA_030853735.1 Chloroflexota bacterium | reverse complement strand
CCGCCGCCGCTTACGCCGCCCTGTTGCATGACCCCAACAATTTTGACTGGGATGTGTACGATAGCTATCTGCGCCTGGAATTGGCGCAGGGCGGCCCGGAGCGCACCCTAGCCGCTGTCCGCGAGGTGGCCGGGCGCTTCCCCAGCGAACAGGCGCGCTTCGCCTATGACGAGGGCCGCCTGTTGTTGCTGCTGGGGCAGAACGGTCCGGCGGTGGATGCCCTGCGGACGGCGGTGCGCCTCAGCCCCGGCGATGATGCCATCAGCAAAGTGGCGCTGGCCCAAGCGTTGCAGGCGGCGGGCGACCCCAGCGGCGCGCGCACGACGGCCGCTGCCGCTGTCGCCGCTACCGACGGCGACCCGGCCCACCCCGACCTGACCCTGGCCTACAGCAAGTTGAGCAGTGAAGATCCCTATCAGCGCGCCGTCGGCCAAGCCATCCTCACGGCGAACATCGTGCGCGCGCAAACGCTGGCGGCGCGCGGTGATGCCGATGGGGTGCGGGCGCTGGCGATTGCGATCAACCAAACCCGCAATCAACCCGCCGAGCAAGCGGCTTGGCTGGGCTACTACGCCGGGTTGGTCCTCGCCGCCGGTGGGCAGCCCGACCTGGCCCTGCCGCGCATCAAGCCCGCCGATCCGTCCGGCACGGTGGCCCCCGGCCCCAGCGTGGGCGCACGCCTGTGGGCCTGGGCGCAGTTGCTCACTCCGGCGCAGGCCCATGATCAGGCGGGCGCGTTGGTGGTGGTTGCCGGCGGCAAGGCGGGAGTACCCACCTTGCCCAGCGATGCTGCCACCGCCGCAGCCTACGAGACTCTGGCCGCTAAGTTGGATGCGGGCGGCTTTGGCTCCGAAGCCGCGCCGTTCTATCGCGTGGCCGCCGCCTGGGAAGCGGTCGCCGGCGGCGGGCCGGGCACCTCGCCCATCGCACCCGACGGCACGGCGCGCCCGGTGGCCTATCGCCTCGCCGAAGCCGACTTCCTGCGGCGCACCAACCCCACCGAGGCGGGCTGGCGCTATGCCCAGGTGTTAGCCGTCGCGCCCAATCTGACCGACGCGCAGACCAATCGCGGCGTGCTGTTCAGCCAAGCGAACGACGCGACGCAGGCCCAGCAAGCCTTTGCCGCCGCAGCGGCGATAGACCCGACCAATCCCTATGCCGCGCACAATGCGGCGGTCCAGGCGTTCACCGGCAACCCGTTGGATCTGCCGGCGGCGCTGACCGGCCTGACCGCCGCCCGCCAGGGGGCCGGTCCCGCCGCGCTGACCTGGGGCAACAGTCCCGTTGCGGCTCCGGCGCTGGGTGCGCCGGGTAATCCCGATCCCGGCTTCGGGCTGCGTATTCCGGCCCTGGCAACGCTACTGCTGCTCCTCTTGCACACCGTCATCCCTGGTCACGGGGGCGGGGTCGGTGGCGAGGCCGGCAGTGGCCTGCTGACTGGCCTGGGCGTGCGCTTGGCCGCGTACCGCGAGGTGCGCTATTGGTGGCTGGGAGCCGGCATCGTGGCGGGCCTGGGCTGGGCCTGGGCGTTGTCGGCCAATCACCTCGGCGCGTTGCTGCTATGGCTGCCGTTGACCCTGCTGGCGGCGGCGCTGGCCGTGGGCGCGCAAGAGGGCGGTCACCGGCTGGCCTTGCGCCGTGAACGCGAAGCGGGCCAGATCCGCACGCACCACTGGCCGCTGGGTCTGCTGCTGACGCTGGTCGGCGCGCCGTTCGGTGTGCTGTACGGCTGGGTGGCCCACACCGTTACCGGCGCGCACGTTGCCGATGAGCCGGCGGATCAGCCGAGCGGGGCCGCCGCCCGCGTCGCGCAGACCGGCACCGTCGCCTCGCGCAAGGCTCAAGCGGGGGCGGGCACCCCCCCGACCACGCTGCCCACCGAGGATCGCCTATTCTGGCGCGGCTGGGGCGCGATGGGGCCTGCGGCGCGCGTGGCCCTGGCCGGCTTGCTGGCGAACGTGCTGTTGGCCGTGGTGTTTGCCGTCGCCTACGGCTTCACCGGCAACCCGCTCTGGCGCATCGGTCTGCTGGGCAATCTGGCGGTGCTGGCCTTCACCGGCACCTCCGAACCCGCCGCCGACGGCTGGGCGCTCTGGCGGCGCAGCCCGCTGCTCTGGCTCTTACTGTTCTTCGCCGCCGCCGCCGCCCTCACCGGCCTGCTGCTGGGCGCGTGGTGAGGGCGGAATGCGGATTGCGGAATGCGGAATGCGGATTGCGGAATGACGACAACACGGAGACACGGAGATTTATAGGGTTGCGGAACGGGCCGGCTATTTGGGCCGCATTCACTAATTCGTCAGGCGAGGGCTAAAAGAGAGAACCTTGTCCCATTGAACGCAGTGAAGAATCCGTCGGGGTGGGGGCACCGCCACCCGCAGGCATTCACCGAGGGCGTGAGTCGCTGCGAAGGGACTAATTCGCGCGGCAGCCGATTCTTCACTGCGCTCAGAATGACAGGACTCCTCTCCAGCGCACGATTCCACCCATAAGAATCTCCGTGTCTCCGTGTCTCCGTGTTGTCGTCCGTTGGTTAGCTCAGGGGCCAAGAGATGATTACTCGCGTTATTCCGCAATCCGCAATCCGCAATCCGCATTCAGAAGTGCCGCTACAGGCCATCATCTTCGACATGGACGGCGTGCTGCTGGACAGTGAGCCGCTGCACCTGATCGCCATGCAGCGCGTGCTGGCGGCGGCGGGGCAGCGACTGGACGAGGCCGAGTACCGCGACTATATTGGCGACACGGTGGAGGGCGCGTGGCGGCTGATTTGCGTGCGGCGACGGCTGCCGGACCCGCCGCCCGTCTATATGGCGCGCTATGATGCGGCGGTGGTGGCGGTGCTGGACGAGGCCGCTGTGCCGATGCCTGGCCTGCTGCCGTTGCTGGCCGATCTGCGGGCGGCAGGGCTGCGGTTGGGCGTGGGGTCCACCTCGCCGGGCCACTGGATCGCGGCCAGCCTCGCGGCCATCGGGGCCACGGCCTACTTCGGCGCGACGGTCGGCGGCGATCAGGTGGCACACCCGAAGCCCGCGCCCGACACGTTTTTGCGCGCCGCCGCCTTGCTGAAGGTGCCGCCCGCCGCCTGCGCGGTGATCGAAGACTCGGCGCGCGGGCTGGCGGCGGCGCGGGCTTCGGGAATGTTCGCCGTTGCGCTCCAGGTGCCGGGCGCGCTCACCCACAGTCCCATCCCCCCTGCCGCCGCCGACCTCAGCGTGCCCTCGTTGGCCGCTTTCCACGCTTGGTGGCAGGCCCAGGCCGTGCCGCCCTGATCCAGGGCAATTGCATCTAAATGAACACGGGCGACTGGAACTCGCCGCTACCGCTACAAAGCCCGCCTACGCGGGCTGCGCGGGGCGGCAGACGGTAGATCCGCCATTCATGGTGATGTCCCTGATCCGGTGTGTCAACCGCCTCCACGCAACCGGCATAATTCTTGCTCCATAGCTCACGAAATCCAGCGTTTCGATCCCTTACGGGTGACTGGACGCGCAAAGTGTGTCGGGGCTGGCGAGAGGTATAGAGGAGGTTTATCCATGCGAGTCGAAAAAGAACTGGTGGTCAATGCGCCGGTGGATCGCGTGTACGCGCTCTGGACCGATTTTGAGCGCTTTCCCCGCTTCATGGGCCATGTCGAGTCGGTCACGGCGACCGGGGAGGACACCTACCACTGGAAAGCGAGCTTTGGCCCGCGTGTGGTGGAATGGGACGCGAAAGTGGTCGGCCTGGTGCCCAATCGCTCCGTCACCTGGCGATCCACCAGCGGCGCGGAAAACGCGGGCGCGGTCAACTTGGCCGAACAGGGCAATATCACCCTGATGCAGGTGGTGATTGAATATCATCCCACCTGGTTCGAGGGCTTACTGGACACGATTACGCAGGAGATGTCGCGCAGCGTTGAGGGCGACTTGGACCGCTTCAAGCATCTGGCCGAGGGCGTGGGCGAGATGGCGGCGGTGGATTACAGCGCAAGCCGTGCCCAGGCCGGCACCACCGGTGCCCTAGGCAGCACCAGCGAAAGCCAGGGCGCAGGCAACACCGGCACCGTCAGCCCCAGCAGCGAACGCGCCGGCTACCCCGCCGCCGGCGGCGCGAGCGCGACTCGTATGTCCAGCGACCTGAGCAACAGCAGTGGCAACAGCGCGTCCACTACGGATAGCAACCTAAGCCACGGGCATGAAGGCGGCGGCGCGTATGCCACCGGCGGCGCAAGCACGGGATCGCTGGGTGGATCAAGCGCCAGCCTGGGCAGCGCCGCTGCGGCTAGCCGCAGCAGCAGCTCCCTGAGCGCAGCCGGCAGCACGGGCAGCATGGGGACACCAGTCAGCAGTGTGAGCAATGCGGCGGAGGCAGCTAACGCGGCGTTGCCGTCTCAGGACAGTATGACGGAGACTGATATGGAACAGGATAGAAGTAGCAGCGCCACGGGCAGCATGGTCGCCGGCGGCAGCACGCCGATGAGCGACATCGCAGGCACCAGCGGCGGCTCGGCGCTCGAAGCCACGCCGGCGGGCCAAAGCGCCACCGATCTCAGCACGCGCAGCGGTGAACGCAGCCACGGCCAGGGCACCCCCACGACCGACGAACCCGCCGGCACGACGACCCCCGTTGCGGTCTCCGGCGCGCAGCATAACTACGGCGGCACCGACATCGCAGCCAGTGGCGCACCGGGCAGTGGCGTGACCGCCGACACGAGCGGCGCGGGCAGCGCAGGCACAACCGCCGACGGCGGCATCACCGGTCCGTCGCTCTACTCCAACGAAGCCGTGGGTTTCCAGGGCTACGCCACCTCCGGCAGCATGGAGAGCGGCAGTGGTAGCGCCGTCAGCGACTCCAGCAGCAGCATGGGCAGCCCCATGAGCAGTAGCGGCTCCGGCACCGGCAGCACCGGCAGTGTGGCGACCGGCAGCAGCATGAGCGGCAGCAGCAGCGGCACGGCGACCGCCGCCGGCGGCGCGGGCAGCGGC
>JALYUO010000053.1 GCA_030853735.1 Chloroflexota bacterium | reverse complement strand
CCGCGATAAGCTGCCCCTCTCTTACCAGGGATGGTGAATGTGGATAGTTCGCGGATGGCAAGCCTATCGCGGCCAGGAGGCCGCTCCCACAGTCCCATGCTCCCAGCCTTTTGACGTGCGAACACCTACACCCTGCCGTGTTGACCAACCGTGTTCCTTCCCCGGCAAGCCGCGCCGGGTGGCACCGCCGCCTACCCTCCGTTCTCCATGTCTCCGTGCCTCCGTGTTGAAAACCGTCCGTGGTATAATGAGCGCGAAGGGGAAACGGCGATGAACTGGGAAGATGTGCCGGGGCTGTTAGATCGGCTGGCCGAGGTGTGGCCGGGCTATCGGGCGCGCGAGGGCCAGCGGCAGATGGCGCGCGCGGTGGGCCACGCCATGGACGCGGGGCTGAACCTGCTGGTGGAGGGCGGCACCGGCGTGGGCAAATCGGTGGCCTACCTGCTGCCCGCCGCCCTCAGCGCGCTCGAAGACGACCGCCGCACCCTGATCGCCACCTCGCACAAGCACTTGCAAGACCAGTTGAGCAGCAAAGACCTGCCGCGCATTGATGCACTGGTGCGCGACCTGGGCTACCCCGGCCTCGTCTGGACCACGCTCAAAGGCTTGCCCAACTATCTCTGCCGGGTGGCGCTGGACACGGAGCAGACGCGAAGCGACCCGCACCCGCAGACCCCCGCCGTGGCGGCCTGGGCGGCGGCCGCGGGGCACAGTGGCGAGTTTGACGAACTGCCTTTCGCCATCCCCGGCGACTTGCGCGCCCGCCTCAGCACCGAGGCCGAGGAGTGCCCGCACGAACGCTGCCCGCGCTACGGCGACTGCTTCGCCATGGGGGCGATGCGCCGCGCCAAAGCCGCGCCCATCGTCATTACCAACCACGCCCTGCTGGCCCTGCACGTCGCGGCGGCGGGGCGCTTGCTGCCGGGGCCGTTCGCCAACGTGGTGGTAGACGAAGCGCACGCTTTTGAGGACGCGGCGACCCGCGCCTACGGCTTCGAGTGTTCATCCTACGCCCTGCGCCGCCTGATCTACCACGAGATCACCAACAAAATGGCCGACAAAGCCCTGCTGCGCGAGGCCCAGGCCGCGCTGGCCCGACTCGATCTGGAAGTGGCCGGGCGGCTGGGCCTGGCGGGAACGCGGCGCGGCAAGGCGGCGGCTGACGAGAGCGGCGGCGATGGGCCGGCAGCGCAGGGCAGCCGGCACGACATTGAGGCCATGCCCGGCCCGGCCCTCAGCAGCCCCAGCGCGGGCCGCGCCACGCTCGATGCGCCGCTGACCGCCGGACGCGACTTGGCCGACTTGCTGGACGCGCTGGCGACCAATCTGGACCCTGACCACCGGCCCATCGGCGACCGCTATCCGTATGAGAAATCGCCCTTCGAGCTAGACGCGGCGGCGATGGCCCAGTTGACCGAGGCCGAAGCCGCCATGCTGCGCGCCGGCAAACGCGCCGCCTCGCTGGCCGACCGCCTGCGCACTATCTGCGCGGTGAGCGACCCGTTGCTGGTCTACTACGCCGAGACCGCCGGACCGCCGGGCGCGGGGCTGCCGGGCTACACGTTGCTGGCGCTGCCGTTGGCCGTCGGCCCGTTCCTCGAAGCCTGGTGGGAGGAGCAGGCCACCATCCTGACCAGCGCCACGCTGTCGGACGGCCATTCGTTCAGCTTTTTCAGTGAACGGTTGGGGCTGTCTGGCCCGCGCAAACTGCTGGTGCCCTCGCCGTTCGACTTTCCGGGCCGCACGCGCTTGGTCGTCACACCGGTGCCGGGGCAAGACAAGGGCGATGCGGCCTATTTCAACCGCCTGGCCGACCAAATCGCCCGGCTAATGGACGCGGCGGGCGGCAAGTGCCTGCTCTTGTTCACCAGCCACCGCGCGCTCGAAGCGGTCTGGGGCCGCCTGAGCATCATGCGGATCGCCGGCTGGAAGCTCTACCGTCAGGGCGACGGCACACAGACCGCGCTGATGGGCACGCTGCGGCACGGCGCACCCGACGAGCGCATCGCCATGTTCGCCAGCCGCAGCTGGTGGCAAGGCGTAGACCTGCCGGGGATGCGCCTGGTGGTGCTGGACAAGCTGCCCTTCCCGCAACTGGGCGACCCGTTGGTGGCGGCGCGCAATGCCGAGATCGAGCGGCTGGAAGGCCACGCTTTCCGCCTCTATATGCTGCCCCTCGCGCTGATCGCCTTCCGCCAGGGCTTTGGCCGCCTGATGCGAACCGAGCGCGATTTCGGCGCGGTGGCCGTCTGCGATGCCCGCCTCACCACCCGCCAATACGGCGCGCGCTTCCTCGAATCGCTGCCCGAAGGCATCCCCGTCCTCGGCAGCAGCGACGACCTGCGCGCCTGGGTGCGAACGATGACTGGCTAAGGGCGGCTCAGGATGCCAATGACAGCGTTGGTCACATTAGTCATTTTTGTCGTTGTGAGTTGTCCAACGCGGTGCTGGATCAACGTTGGCGCAGCGGTGAACAAGCGACTGGGACGAATGCTGCCACTTTGCCGGATGTAGCCTGGATGGACATCCGCCGGGATTATTGAAATTGCGTCGGGATCAGCGGTAGGCCGACTGGTAATCATGCGGAGCATAACGTCTGGCCCTGGTAATGTAGCAACTACCAGAGCCGGACGTAGTTTTGTGCCGCTTAAATCTGAAAAGGGGAAGTGGACGAGGACTATGTCGCCTTTGACAAATCGTGCCATGCAATATCCTCTTCAGGCATGAGCCAGTCTCTTGCCAAAACCGACTCACTGATGCGGGCAAGATCCTGACCGTCCGGTTCGTCGCCGGCGGTGAGCGCAGCATCATATAGGCGGGCTGCTTCGCGGGCCTCCCGCTCGTCCGCCGCTACATCCGAGATCACGGGGGTCATACCATCGGTTGTGCGGGGCTTACGCCTTGCCATAGATGCCTCCTTGCCTATTACCCTCATTATACTGCAAACGCAACGACTTGGCTCTACCCGCGCACCCCGCCCCGCCGCCATCTACAGCCCGTGCAGGCGGGCGGCAGAGCTGTAGCCGCGACTTTAGTCGCCCCGTCTTGAGTCGCCCCACCCCGTCCCGTACTGCGCGGGCGGTCGCCATCGTTCTATCCTACGCGAACCGCATGGCGCAGGGTACACGATAGCAGGAGGAACGATGCGATGACCAAGCTACGAATAGGGGCAATGCTGCTGCTGGCGCTGCTGGCCGGTGCGTTGGCGGCGGGGTCGGGCACGGCGCAGGCGGCAGGGACGATGCCCAGCCGCTATGTGTTGCCGGGCGAGCAGGTGTTTCCCGAAGGCATTGCCTATGAGGCGAGCAGCAATGCCTTCTATGTCGGCAGCACGACCGACGGCACGATCTTTCGTGGCAACGTGAGCAGCGGGGTGGTCACCGTCTTTTCGGCGGGCGGCCTCGACGGGCGCGCCGGCGTGACCGGCATGAAAGCCGATGGGCGCGGCCACCTGTTTGTGGCCGGAGCCGCTAGCGGCATGATTTTCGTCTACAACACCCGCGATAGCTCGCTGGTGGGCAAGTTCGACACCGGCTCCGCCCCCAAGACCTTCCTCAACGACATCACCCTCACCCCGGATGGATCGGCGTATGTCACCGACTCGATCAGCCCCTACCTCTACAAGCTGACCCCCAACGGGGCGGGCGGCTTCCGCTATGAACGCTGGCTCGACTTCACCGGCACCGCTTTCGCCTATGTGCAAGGCTTCAACGCCAACGGCATCGTCGCCAGCGCCGACGGCGCGTATTTGCTGATCGTGCAGTCAGCCACCGGCCGGCTGTACCGCGTGGCGACCAGCGACAAGACCGTGTCGGATGTGGACCTGGGCGGCGGCACCCTAGCCAATGGTGACGGAATGTGGCTCACCGGCCATACGCTCTATGTGATGCGGAACACATTCGCGCTGGTGGTGCTGACGCTCACGAGCGACTATAGCGCGGCCACCGTCAATGGCACCTATCTCGACTCGTCCTATCAAGGCTTCTACCCAACCACCTTTGCCCGTGTCGGCGACCGCTTCCTGGTGGTCAACTCCCAATTCGACAAGCGTGGCCCCAACCTGTCGCCGGTCTTGCCCTTCACCGTGGGCAACGCGCCGGTGCCGGGCACCCCTACCGGCGACACCACGCCGGGGATGCCGACGACGGGCAACCCACTATGGTCTCTATTCGCCGCACTGCTCGGCTTGGCGGCAGCGCTGGGCTTCGCCGGGGCACGACTGCGGGCGCGCCTGAGTCGGTAGTTCACCACAAAGGCCGGAAGAACGCGAAGACCCACAAGAATCTTCGCGTTCTTTGCGTCTTTGCGGTGAAAAAGAAAGCAACGCCTGATGCAATCGTTTGACAGCCTCACGCACTGGGGCCAAGTGCCGCGCCTGCGCCGGGTGGCCGCAGCCGCAGTGGCCGCCTATGGGCTGACCGGCACCCCTTTGCGCCTGCTGTCGCACCGGGGCAACACGCTGTTTGCGGTCGGCGATAGCTATGTGCTGCGGGTCTGCGGAGCCAATGCGCCGCCGGTAGCGCGCAGCCAATCGGAACTGGATTGGCTGACTGCGCTCTGCCGCGATACGGACCTGACCGTGCCGGAGCCGATGCCCAGCCGCACCGGGCAATGGGTGATCGAGGTGGCGGCTCCTGGGCTGGCCGCGCCGCGTCAATGTGTGCTGGTGCGACGGGTGGCCGGCCGCTTTGTGGACGCGGGCTTGCGCCCGATCCATCTGGCGCGGGTCGGTGCGCTCATGGCGACGCTACACCGCCACGCGGACAACTGGGTGCCGCCGGTCGGCTTCGACCGTCGCCATGCCGGCTGGCTCTGGCTGTTTGAGGCCGGGGCGGTATTCGCACCAGGCGGCGATGCGGGCTTATTCTCCCCTGCCGACCGTGCCGTGTTCGCCGCCGCTGCCGCGCGTATCCAAGCAGAACTCGCCACGCTGGAGGCGCACCGGGCCGACTACGGGCTGATCCATGCCGATTTGCAACAGACCAACTACCTGTTCCATGGGACCGCAGCACGGGCGATTGATTTTGCCGACTGCTGTTGGGGCTACTACCTCTACGACATGGCGATCCCATTATTCGAGATCGCGGACCGACCCAACGGCGCGGCCATGCGAGCGGCTTTCTTTGCCGGCTACAGCAGCGTGCGACCCCTACCCGCAGATGCCGAGGCCGGTATTCGCCTGTTCACCGCGATCCGGCTGTTGAAACGGATCAACTACCTAGCTCACGCGAGCGATCCAGCGTTGCGGGCACAGGCTTCACGCTGGGTGGCGTATACCGTGGCGTGGCTGCGGGCCTGGACCTGAGCCGATAATTCACCGCAAAGGCGCAATGAACGCGAAGATCACTGTGATCTTCGCGTTCACCACATTGCTATCCCCGCTCCGTCGTAATTCAGAACTCAGAACTCAGAACTCAGAACTCAGAACTCAGGGGTGCAACCAATCGGTTGGTCATCCGTTGCGTATGATACAGGCCGGCAGGAGAGGCCGCCTGATCCCAACCCCATAAGGAGACCGCAATGATGATACCCCCCGTATTCCGGCTGCTGACGGTGAGCGTGCTGCTGGGCGGCGCACTGGCGGGCGGCGCACTGGCAGGCCAAGCCCGGCCACTCAACGACCCCCCCGGCCCCAACCCAGGCACGCCACCCGCCACCCCG
>JALYUO010000039.1 GCA_030853735.1 Chloroflexota bacterium | reverse complement strand
CAGTCGCCCCCGCCGCCCCGTTTGCCTAGCTCCAGCCCGCGTAGGCGGGCTTCGTAGCGGTAGCGGCGAGTTCCCGTCGCCCGGACCTCGGCTCCTGCGCTAATTTAGCTGCAACCAACCTTGCCCTAGGCCATACCCCTCACCAGGGCCATGAGGCGGCAAATCTGCATCATGGCCTTTTCGCACGATCCGTGGAGGTCCGATGCAAGAGCATGAGATTGCCCTCCCCGCCGGAACGGACCTCACCACCGCCGCCCCGCGCATCGAAGCGGCCTGTCACGCGGCGAGGCTACGCATCGCCCGGCGCGGCACCCTGGCGAACTACCCCGGCTGCATCCACTGGCATCTCCAACGCGCCGGCCAGTCCGGCACCCTCGAACTGACCCTCTGGCCCGCCGGCCCGCGCCTCTGGTGCAAGATCGCCGCCCACCGCGCCGCCCCCTGGATGCCCGCCACCATTGCGGACCTGAGCGCGACGATCCCGGCGGCCCTGGCGCGTGAAACGTGAAACGTGAAACGTGAAACGTGCCCGAAGGCGTGATATTCCGGCGAGGTAAGCGAACTGTAGGAGGATGGCTCCGCCCCGCGACCGTGGCGGGCGGCACGGCCCTCGCTAGGCGCGGCACCTTGCGGGGGCTAGGGAACGGACGACACCACGGAGACACGGAGACACGGAGATTGTGGTGATCTGAATAATTGGGTGTACTTATTTCAGCTGGGGGACGAAAAAAGGAATCCTGTCATTCTGAACGCAGTGAAGAATCTGTCGGGGTGGAGACCGATTCGTCCGCAAGCGTACACAGGGCGGAGTAGGTCACTGCGGTTGAACAGGTTCGCGTGGCGACCGATTCTTCACTGCGTTCAGAATGACAATTTCCCCCCACCCCACCGGCTGAACAGGTCCACCCAACCATGCCAATCTCCGTGTCTCCGTGTCTCCGTGGTGTCGTCCGTTCTGTAGCGCCGGGGACAGTGACTTACGTTTCACGTTTTACGTTTCACCCTTCCCGCGCCAAACCCTGCAACACCGTCGCGGCGCGGCGAATCGAGGCGGCTTCGGCGGCGTGGGTCATGGCGGCGGCGGCCTGCGACAGCGGCAGCCAGCGCGGCACCTCGCCGTCAGCCGATTGCGCGTGCGGCGGCGGACTGTCGGGCAACAGATCGATCAGGTAGTGGTCCACCACTTTGGTGGCCGGGCGACCGTTGCGCCCGGTGATCCCATAGCGGATCGTCGTCAGATAGCTGAGGATGCGACCGCGCACACCGGTCTCTTCTTCCAACTCGCGCAACGCCGCCTGCTCCGCCGTCTCGCCCGGTTCCAAGTGGCCTTTGGGCAGGGCCAAGTCGCGGCGGCGCGGGCGCTCGATGCACAGCACATCCCAGCCGCCCGTCGGGTTAGGGCGCACGGCCACCCCGCCGGCTGAGTGTTCCTCGTCGCCATGCGGCGTGTGAATCGTGTAACGGTTCTCGGTCATTCCGGCTCCTCTAACAAACGCAACAGATCGGCCCAGTCGGTGAGGACCAGCGCCGCGCCCGCCGCGCGCAACAGATCGGGCGGGGCCGCGCCCCACGCCACGCCCAACGGACGCACCCCCGCCGTCCGCGCCGCCACCATGTCACTGACGGCATCCCCCACATAGGCGACCCGCACCGGGTCGGGCCGTTGCCCCAACCGCCCCAGCGCGGCCCAGATCGGGTCGGGGGCCGGCTTGCCGTGCGGCGCATCTTCCAACCCGATGATCACGTCCAAATAGGGGTCCAGGGCGAACAGATCCAGGCCCATCTGCAAGGCGGCGTGCCGTTTGCTCGTCACCAAGCCGGTCCGCACGCCCCGCGCCCGCAGCGCCGTCAGCATCTCCACCGTGCCCGGCACCAGCGTCGTCAGCCGGTCATGCCAGATCCGATTGTGATCCTGATACGCCTCCCACAGCGCCGCACCCTTGCCGGGGGCGTGCGCCTCCAACGCCGCGTGCAACGGCAGCCCAATCGTCGGCAGCACCATCGCGCGCGCAATCGCCCCGCCACAATGCCGCGCCGTCGCGTGCTGCCAGCAGGCCACGATCAGATCCACCGTATCAATCAGGGTGCCGTCGAGGTCAAAAAGAATGGTGTGCATACGAGTAGGCAGTAGCCAGTAGGCGGTAGGCAGTGGACGGTCGTCAGTCGTCAGTCGTCAGTCGTTGGTTAAAGATCCGCGCAAGTACGTTTCCTGTTTATAACTATTCAGCCTAACGGCCAGTCAGATGCGATCTGCGGCTGGCGGTAGGAGGCGGTTCCACCCGGCGCTGCTTGCCTTACCCCGATCTGCGGGTTCGCGCGGTGGCCGACGGGCGAGATCGCCGTAAGGCAAGCAGCGCCGGGTGGAACCGCCTCCTAC
>JALYUO010000004.1 GCA_030853735.1 Chloroflexota bacterium | reverse complement strand
GTGGCATAGTGGGCATCGCACTGGGAGACTCCGTGGGGCCGGCCGGCCACCAGCGCGGCAAGCAGCGCCCCTACATCTGCCAACCGCCGCCCAAGCATTCGTGTATTCGTGACCCCATTCGGGGCCGGCCGACCCCCCGCCGCCGCTACAGCACGGCCCACGGCCCACGGCCCACGGCCTACTCGCAGGGCAGCGTCACCTGGAAGGCAGCGCCGCCGCCGGGGGCGCTGGCCGCGCTGATCGTGCCGCCGTGCGCTTCGATCACCGCGCGGCTGATATAGAGGCCCAGGCCGAGGCCGCCGGTGCGGTTCAGCGGCGTGTCGCCCTGATAATAGCGGCGGAACAGTTGCGACAGTTGCGCGGCGCTGAGGCCCGGCCCGCTATCGCGGATGCGGACGACAGCGCGGCTGTCGGTGCCTAGCAGTTCAACGCAGATCGTGCCGTCGGCGGGCGAATATTTCATCGCATTCACCAGCAGTTGCTCAAACACCTGGCTCAGGCGGGTCGCGTCGGCTTGCACCCAGCACTCCGCCGTTTGCGCGTCCACCTCGAACAGCAAGCCGGGCCGGCTGGAGGCGCGCACTCGCTCCAAGGCTCCCTGCACCACGCCCCACAAGTCCACCCGCGCCAGCGTCAAATGCAATTGTCCCTGCTCAATATTCGAGATGTCGAGTAGCGAATCAACCAGCCGGTTCAGCCGTTGCGCCTGCGACCAGATGATATTCACCTGCTGGCCGAAGCGGCTCCCCTCGTCCAGCGCGCTTTTCCGCATCAACTGGGTGTAGCCCAAGATGGCCGTCAGCGGAGTCCGCAATTCGTGCGAGACAGCGGAGAGAAACTCGTCTTTGGCCTGCTGGGCGCGCAGTTCGCGTTCATAGAGGCGGGCGTTTTCCAGCGCAATGGCCGCTTGGTCCGCCAACGCATCCAGCAGTTGGATGTCGTCGGGCGTAGTGGTCAGGCGCGGATCGAACAGCCAAACGACCACCGCGCCCACCAGCCGCTGTTGCGCCAGCAACGGCGTGACCAGGTAGGTATGCGCGCCGAACGCGCGGTGGTACGGATCAGGGGTATCCTCAGCGGGGGGATGATCCCCGTCCACCAGCAGGGTCTCCCCATGTAACGCCGCCTGCCCGATGCCGTCGTCGCCGAGGCGCGGCGGATGGGCCTGTAAATAGGCCAGCCGGTCCGACCCATCCGCCGGGCGGGTATCCGTATAAGCGGCCAGGGTCAGGTCTTCCTCATTTTTGTGCAGCAAATAAATGGCGCAGGCTTCGCCCAGCACCTCAGTCACCGAGCGGCTGAGGGCGTGCAAGACTTGGCCCATTGCGAGGCTAGAATTGAGTAAGCGCCCGGTCTCGACCAGGAACGTGGCGCGCCGCAACTGCCGTTCGGCGGCGCTGAACAACCGCGCGTTCGCCAGCGCCACGGCGACTTGGTTGGCAAACGTGGTCAAGGCGGCCAGATCATCGGCGACATACGGGTGCGGCGTATCGTGGTAGAGCGCCAACGCGCCGAGCGCCGAGTCCTCGTGGATAAACGGCACCACGACCAGGCTGCGGATGCCTTCGCGCATCACCGCCGCGTGCAACGGCCCCATCAGCGGGTCCGTCTGCACATCGCCGATATAGACCGGCTGGCGGCGCGCTTCGGCGGCTCCGCCGGCGGTGCGGCGGTAGTTTTCGTTGACCGCTGCGAGATAGTCCTCAGACAGCCCCACCGCGTTGACACAGCGCAGCGGCCCCCCCGGATCACGCAAAAACACCGCCGCCCGATCCGCGCCAAACACCTGGCGGGCCTGGGTCAGCAGCAGTTCGACAATCGGACCGATTTCGCGCGTCGAAGTAATCAGCGTGGACAGATCGTAGAGCGCCTGTGCCCGCCGTTGCGCGGCCAGGTAGCGGCGCTGCAAACTTGCATCCAGCGCGCCTGCGGGTTCATCCATACGCTAGCGCCCGCCTTTAGGCAACGGTCCCCAGTTGACCACCGCCCACTAAGATCTTGGTGTGGGGTATAAAAGCGGGTACTATTAGTACCCGCTTTTCGGCACCTGCTTTAGTATACGCAACCGGCGGCGCGAGATCAAGGGGCACCGCTTGCCATTCCAGGGCAATTGTATCCCATGGGCACGGGCGACGGGAACGCGCCGCTACCGCTACCAAGCCCGCCTACGCGGGCTGCGCGGGACGGCAGACAGGTGATCCACAATTCATTGTTAGGACTTTCGCTTGGCGTGCCTGAGTCAGGCACAAAGTAAGCACTTGTTGGGCAGCACAAGCGAAAGTCCTAATTGTAGATGTGGTCGTAGCCCGCGTAGGCGGGCTTGGTAGCGGTAGCGGCGCGTTCCCGTCGCCCCGGCTCCCCGCAGTTTGCCATCCTGCTCATAAAGCGGCAGGGAGGAGTGTAGGGCCGCAATTCATTGCGGGGCGGCACCCCACCTACCGCTAGGATCATGCTTCGTGACCTCGGCGGGTGCCGATGAACCTCTGATCGCGATATGGGCGGCACGTTGATCGAAAGGCCATTGGGTTGCCACTCCCCGCAATAAATTACGGCTCTACACCTACCCTATCTGCCCTATGAACAGACATCCGGCACGGCATACCCTGCCCCTAGCCCCAGAGAGCAAAGGAGCGTCCTTCCCTTAAACAAGGCGGCAAACCCCAGTTAGTTACGGGCATCTGCCCCGTCAGCGCTATGCGCCGTCTTGTTCCCTCTTTCCTCTGTAGGGAAGGAGGCTGGGCAGCTAGGTCGCTCCATCAATACCTGCGTGCGCTGCGTGTCTTCGTGGTGCAACCCGTCGTCCGCCCAGAGGGGTGAGGTCGGTGGGCGGTCCAGTTGACAAGGCCCGGAGCCGGGTATACAATGCGCCTATGGACGAGGCCAGCCTAGACCCCATATTGGACCCCCACGCACTAGCCCACCTGTCGCCCACCGCCCTGGCGCGCAATGCCCTGTTTGCCGGGCTGTCGCCCGAAGAGTTGGGGCGCTTGGCCGGGCGGCTGCGCTATCGGCGGGCCAAAAAAGGCGAAATCCTCTGCCACGAAGGCGATCCCAGCGACGCGATGTATATCATCGAAGCCGGTCAGGTGAAGGTCTACAAAGAGACCGCCGACGGCCGCACCGTGCTGGCGACGCTGGGCCCCGGCACCCCCGTCGGCGAAATGGCCCTGCTGACCGGTGAACCGCGCAGCGCCACGCTGATTATCAGCATTGATGCCGAACTGTGGCAACTGAGCAAAAGCGACTTTGATGCCGTGCTGCACGACTACCCGACCATCGCCCTCACCTTTAGCCGCGTGCTGGCCCAGCGCCTGATGCTGACCGACAACCGCCGCGACACCGAAGACTTTTCGCGCCTGGTCGGGCTGGTCAGCACACCGCAAGATGCCGCCCGCCTCGCCGAAAGCATGGCCCGCCAGAGTGGTCGCCAAGTGCTGCTGCTGGACTTGGTGGAAACCGGCGACGAATGCAGCACCATTGACCCCGCCGATCCCTTCCACGATGTGACGGCGCTGACCGAGCGGGTGTCGCGCGTGGATGTGCCGGTGGAGGTCAGCAGCGGCGACTTCAGCGAGATCGCCTCGCGCCTGCTGATGCGTTTCGACCATCTGCTGGTGCGTCTGCCCGACCAGGGCGGCCCCTACATGACCCAGGCGCTTGATCTGTGTGATACGATCATCATCTTCGGCCAGCGGCTGGGCCACTGGCTGCTGCGTAGCACGGTGCCGCCCGCCCGCATCGTGCAAGTGCTCGGTCCCGGCGACCCGCGCTATGAAGTGGACCGCGCCGACCGCGAACTAGACCGCTTGGCGCGGCGCGTGGTGCGGATGCGCGTGGGCCTGGCCCTCAGCAGCGGAGCCGCCCACGGGCTGGCCCACATCGGCGTGCTGCGCGTGCTGGTTGAAGCCGGTATCCCGATTGACATGGTGGCGGGCACCAGCATGGGGTCGCTGATCGGCGGCGCGTTTGTGGCCGGCAACACGCCCGATGACCTCTATCGCATGGGCAAAGAGTTTTCACTGGTCAAAAAGTTCGGCAATTGGCGCAAGTTCTGGGACTTCCAGTTTCCGCGCTCCGGTGTGGTCAAAGGCAATGCGGCCAAACGCTGGATCGACGGCTGGATGCGCGGCCGCTCGTTTGAAGACCTGGAAATCCCCTTTTTCGTGGTCGCCGCCGAAGTGCTGACCGGGCGGGCGGTTACGTTCACCAGCGGCAAGCTATCCGAGGCGATCCGCGCCAGCGTCTCCATGCCCGGCGTGATGCAGCCCGTCCTCTACCGCGACGAGTTTCTGGTGGATGGTGGGCAGGTGGACCCGGTGCCGTGCAGCACGCTGGCCGGGGCGGGAGCCGACATCATCATTGCCTCCAACGTCATCCCGCAGGTGGAGGAGCGCGCCTATCGCAGCGTGCGGATGCGCGTCGGCCCCGGTCGCCCGCCGACCATCTTAGAAATCTACAACAGTATGCGCGAGATCATGGAAGCGCAGATCGCCATCCTGCGAATGGCCCCCTATGATGTGCTGATCAGCCCCAAAGTGGGGATGTATAGCGCGACCGAAGCCGAACGGCTCGACGAGTTTGTGCGCCTGGGCGAAGAAGCCGCCCGCAGTCAGCTCGCCGGCATCCAGGCACTCCTCACCCCCGGCACGGTGCGCGCCGCCCGCCGGTGATCCGAATGCGGAATGCGGAATGCGGAATGCGGAATAGCGACGGTTTAGTAGGGGCGCTGCTTGCCGCGCCCGTGGGCTTGGGCCCCCTGGCGGCTGGGCCGGGCTGTAGGGGCGCTGCTTGCCGCGCCCGTGGGCGGGTTGCGGCGCTAGAGGCGCTCGTAGGTGCTGACGGTGCGCTCCGTCACTTGGCTGCCGGTGTGGCGGGTCTGCTTAGGTTCCACCAGCAGCACATGGACTTCCTCGGCGGCCACCGGGCAATGCTCCACCCCCGCCGGCACCACAAACAAATCGCCCGCGTCTAACCACACCTCGCGGTCGCGCAAGCGAATCAGCAGGCGGCCCCGCACCACCAAGAACAGCTCATCTTCCGCGTCATGTTGATGCCAGACAAACTCGCCTTTGAGTTTGGCGAGCAGCAGGTAATTGTCGTTTAGCTCCCCCACGATCTTGGGGGACCACTGCTGGTCAAACTGCGCGAACTTGTCGCCCAGGCGCACGGCGTCCATCATCGGTTGTCCCTGCTCCCCCATGGCGGCCTACTTCTTCTCGCGGCGGCGCTCACCCCGCGGCGACGTGCCGCGGGGATTGCCGGCGCTACCGCTGGGCCGCACCACCGTGGTGCTATCGGCGGGGCCGGATCGCCCACTGCGCGGAGCCGCCGACCGCGCCGCCGCTGCGCCGCCCGCCAGGGTCGCCGCTTTGCGCGGCTTGAGCGTCGCTAGGTACTTCGCCAACGCGGCCGGATAGCGCATACGGAAATAATAGGCCGCATAGATTGCGAAGCCGATCCAGACCAGCAGCACAAGGTAGAGCCAGATGCGTGCGTTCAACCCATCAATGCCGGCCACGCGGAAAAGCATGAACAGCACCCCTAGCCCACCCAAAATCGCGGCAACCAGACCCCAGAAGCCGGCGAGGCGGAAGTTCAGCCGGTGCAACCGCCAGCGATTCCGACCGACAAAGTAATAGTATGCGCCGCCCAGCAGCAAAACCAGACTCAATAGCGCGAACAGGCCCGACAGCACGCCCAAGCCACTCTGCGCGGCTTGGGTCAGGTAATCGAGGCTGAACGACGCGCCGGGCTGGCCCGCCGGGATCTGACTCGACGGAGCTACCGAGGTGAGGACGGAGCCCAGTGTGGGGGTCGGCGCAGCCACGGTATCGGTGACTGCTTGGCGGGCCTGGATCAGCGATACATCAGCGAAAAAGCGGCCCGCAACGGGCAGCAGCAAAGGATTCATGGGTAGACTAGCCTCCTGGCAGCAAGAGTTAGAATAGACACCCGCAAGGGCGGGACTGTGCTGGTAGCACCCGCGATTATAGCAGGTTTGGTAGCTCGCCGCAAGCCAGCGCACGCAGGGCGTGGCCCAGCCGGGCGGCTTCGCCGGCATCCAACCAGGTGAGCGCGCCACCGCGATTGGGTCGCCACCACGCCAGCAAGACGGGTCGCCCCTGTAGTTGGATAGGATGGTACAGCAAGTGCGGACGTGGCCCCGCCGCCGCGCCACCTTTCGCATCCCAGGCGGCGGGCACGGCGATCCAATCGCTGGGTTGGAAGCCGAACAGCGCGGGCACCGTGCGCCAGCCGCCGCCCTGCCCCAGCACGATCTCCACCTGCGGCAGCCCCTCCAGCAATTGCCGCCACAACGGACCACCGTGCGTCGCCAGCACGCGCCGCGCCGCTGTTGAGCGCACGGCACCCCAGCCCACCCGCGTGGTATAGGGCGAGGCCCAGTTGGTGCCGCAGGCCAACCCCTCCTCGAACGACCAGCCTAGCGCCGCCAGCAAGGGACGATAACGGCCAAACCAGACCCAGTAGGCGTGTCCCAGCCGGAAATAGCCTTCCGCCCGTCGCCGTGCCTCGGCCAAGCGGTTCGGGGTCAATTGCCCGTCGGCGGGCCAGGGCAACAGCCGTTGCTGATCGGGCGGCAAGGGGCGGCGCGGCTGATCGCGCGTCTGGAACTCATCTTCGGACGGGTTGAGCGCGGCCACGACAATGCGCGCTGTCGCCCATGCCCCATAGGCCAGCACCGGCGTGGCCTCCGGCAGCAGCCAGTCCGCCGTCGGCGTGCAGTGCCGCAGCTCGGTGAGATCGGCCCAAGCGCGGCTGTAGAGAGCTTCATAGGCGGCGCTGGGGTCAGACATGGTGGCCGCCCGCCTACTCTGGCTGCAAAATCCGCTCCGCGATGCGGCGGCGCACCGTGGCGAGTTGCAGTTCGAGGTCACGGATGCGCTCTTCGGCGGCGGTGCGCGTATTGAACTCGTCCAGGACCAGCGCGACCGCCTGCTGCAAGCGGTCTTCCAGGTCCATCAGCGCACCGCGCAACGCCAGTTGCGCCTCTTGCGCGGCGGGGCTAAGATCGTTGAGGGCGCTGGGTGGCGCGGCGGGCAGCGCGGGCAGCGCGGGGTTGTAGACCGGCGGCAAGCGGGGCGCTTCCGACTCGATCAGCGCACGCTGCAACTCGGCGACCATGCCCGCGATGCTGCGGAGTTCGCCTTTGAGCGTTTCGATGGTCGTGCTTTGGTGCCAGGCTTCGCTATCTTTGCGGTTGAAGCCCTCTTGCAACTGGCGCACCTTATCACGTTCCAGCACCAATTCGGCGGCCAGCCGGGCCGCCCGCGCCCGCTCGGCCCGCAACTGCGCGGCCAATGCGTCGCTATCGGCGGCAGGACGGTGGTCGGTCATGCCCCGATTCTACCCCGGCCCCCGCCCACTGTCAAGCGCCCGCTTGCACCACCCAGGGCCGATACAGCGCAAGGAGCACGGGCGACTAGAACGCGCCGCTACCGCTACCAAGCCCGCCTACGCGGGCTGGAGCCAGGACGGACCAGAGCTCCGCCATTGCCGGCCGATCTATAGTAATTCAGCGAATGATCTGGAGCAGCGAATGTCCCAGTAACTGAGGAGTTTGCACCCCCAGGTGCGAACTCCGAGGGCAGCGCGTCGTTCGCACCTGGAGGTTGCGACCGACGCGGGCTGGAGCCAGGACGGACCAGATCTCCGCCGTTGCCGGCTGATCTATAGTAATTCAGCTAATGATCTGGAGCAGGGTAGCACCACAATAAACCGTGGTCGTGCCTAATTTAGCGCACAAGTTCGTGCCTAGAAAATGTCGGACCACGGTTTATTGTGGTGCTACCTGGAGCAGCGAATGTCCCAGTAACTGAGGAGTTTGCACCCCCAGGTGCGAACTCCGAGGGCAGCGCGTCGTTCGCACCTGGAGGTTGCGACCTCCTCTCTCTCATATTTTCTAGAGCATGATCTGAAAGACGATAGTTGCGCGGGATCCAGCCCGCGTAGGCGGGCTTCGTAGCGGTAGCGGCGCGTTCTAGTCGCCCGTGCTCATTGTTGCCGCGCCACGCGATCCGCTGCCGGCGACCACGCCCGCCAGATTCCACTGGCGGGCAGGGTGGCTACGCATCCCAACCGATTCTGCACTGCATTCAGCAGGCCCGTTTTCTCGCCCCATGCAATGCGCTGAATAGGTTCACCCACCATGCCAATCTCCGTGGCTCCGTGGCTCCGTAGCTCCGTGGCTCCGTGGTGTCGTCCGTTTTCTATCTGCGCGCGCTTCGTGTCTTCGCGGTGCAATCAGTTCTTGCCGGTCTCTAAAAGGCATAATTCGTTCAATAACTAGTGAAAATTCAGCCGTTTTACCCCCAACAGCAAAAATCAACACGCCTAATATAAGGCCAAATCTCGACAATGTCCCAAAACCCGCCGCTGGATGTCATTATATATAGAGGGGTAAAATTAACACCGATCCGCACCAGAGGAGAGACCAAGCCATGCTTCACCCACTAACCCAACTGGCGAATCAGTCCGCCGGTCATGCACACGCTAACACCAGCAATACGATGCACTCGCCATACCTTCGCGGTGTACTTCCTGCTGTGCAAAGCCAAATACGCATTACGCATTACGCATTACACATTACGGAAGGAGAGCCGATGAACCGCTATCACAGAGACGTTACCATCCTGCACAATATCCGTGCCTACACGATGGACCCCGCCACGCCGCAAGCGGAGGCGCTGGCCTGGCGCGGCGAACGGCTGCTGGCTGTGGGATCG
>JALYUO010000915.1 GCA_030853735.1 Chloroflexota bacterium | reverse complement strand
GGTGAGGCGGAAATGCCGGTGGAGCCGCGCCGTGTGGCCGGCCTGCTGACCGGCCCGCGTGACCCCCATTCGCACTTCGCCCGCGCCGAGGCCACTAGTGAGCAGATCGACTTCTTCGACGCAAAAGGCGTGCTGGACACGTTGTTCGCCCAGCTCCATGTGAGCGATGTGCGTTATGAGCCGGTGGTGGCCCCCTGGTATCATCCGGGCCGCGTGGCGGCGGTGGTGTGGGGCGCTGCGCTGTTGGGCGTGGTCGGCGAATTGCACCCGCAAGTGGCCGCCGCTTGGGAACTGGACGGGCGGCGCATCTACAGCTTCGACCTGGATCTGGACGCGCTGCTGGCCGCCATGCCGCCGCGCGCACGCTACAGCGCGATCAGCCGCTATCCAGCGGTGACGCAAGACTTGGCGCTGGTGGTGCCCGACACGGTGCCGGCGGCGCGGGTGGCAGCGTTGCTGCGCGAAACCGGCGGCAAGCTGCTGACCGACCTGACGCTGTTCGATCTCTACACCGGCCCACCCGTACCCGCCGGCCACCGCAGTCTGGCCTACGCGCTCACCTTCCAAGCCCTCGACCGCACCCTGAGCGACGACGAGGTGACGAAGCTCCGCACCAAACTCTTGGGCCGGGTGCAACGCGAACTGGGGGCGACGTTGCGGACGTGATCCGGGTTGACACGTTGCCTGGGCTAGGCCATACCATTGTCAGGCTGACCCATGACGCGGCGCTTGTGGCTCGCGCCGGACGGGTGATCGCGTTGCACGACGGGCCACGCGCGGCGGCGTAGCGCGACCCTACGCAGATCCGCCCAGTCCTGCTATAATAGCCACATGATAAGCCTTTTGCCGGCGGGCCTGCGCGCTCGCCTGAAACCCGTGGCGGCGACGGTGATCAGCCGCGCCTGGGTAGCCTGGTTTCGCTTGCGGCTGGGCCGCCGCGTGCAGTTTGGCCGCAACTTCCAGACCAACGGGCGGCTGGTAATTCGGGGGCCGGGCCGCGTGATCTTCGGCGACGACATCAAAGCCTGGTGTCACGCCGAAAAGAACGTGTTTATCACCTACACGCCCGACTCGCGCATCGAAGTGGGCAGTGGCACGCGGCTGAACGGCGCGGGCGTGATGGCCTACACTACCATCCGCTTCGGGCCGGGCTGCATTCTCGGCTCGACGGTCGTGTTCGACAGCGACTTCCACCCGCTGGACCCCGCCCGGCGGCACGACCCAACCGCGCCGGTCGCCACGCGCCCGATCACGGTGGGCCCCAATGTCTGGCTGGCCGGGCAGAGTGCAGTGCTGAAAGGCACGCGCATCGGGGCGAACGCGGTGGTCGCTTTCCGCGCCGTGGCCTCCGGCGACATCCCCGCCGACGTGGTGGTGGCCGGCAATCCCGCGCGGGTAGTCAAGCGGTTCACCCCCGCAACCACTGACTAGCGGCGAGGATACAGCGCATGGCGGCACACGCACAGCTTTTTGATTTCGCCTGGATCACGGCGCAGTTAGCTGAGGAGGGCTTAGAGGAGCTACTGCTGGCGTATGCACGAGTGCCGCAGGACGGGGCAGCCCAGCGCGTTGGGGCGGCTCTGCGACAGGCCGCTCCGATCCTAGCCGCCGATCCCGACCAATTAGCGACCCAATTGCTGGCGCGGCTGGCCCCCACTGACGAGTCGAACCTGACGGCCTTGCGCGCCCAGGCCCAGCCCCTCAGCCGCCCCTGGTTGCGCCCCCTGACCCACAGCCTAGCCGACCCACCGGGCCGCAAGCAGGAGGTGTTAACCGGCCATCGTGACCGCGTACTGGCGGTGGTCTTTAGCCCCGATGGTCGGCAGTTGCTGTCAGGAAGCCTGGATGCCACGGTGCGCGTCTGGGATCTGGCGAGCGGCGCAGTTCTACGGACGCTGAAAACCCGCAACCAGCATATCCGCACCCTGCTGATGGCCACTGGCGGCACCCAAGCGGTGGCCGGCTTTGCGGATGGGGCGCTTCAAGTCTGGAACCTGCTGACGGGTGGCTTGACTCAGCGCTTGAGCGGACCTACCACTGCGATTCAGGTGCTGCTGCTCGCTCCAGATGGGCAGACCCTGCTTGCCGGCACCGCCGATGGGGGACTCTACCGTTGGGATCTGGGCACCAGCGCACGGGCTGGGCAGGTGTTAAGCAATAGACTGGATGTGTGGCAACGTGGTATCTATGTAGATGGGCCGGCAGTGGCGCTGATGGACAATGGGCGCACTGTTTTGGCAACGAGCAGCGATCATGTGATCCACGCCTGGAATCTAGCGGACGGTACACCGTTGCCCGATAGAGCTGTAGGCGACAGTCATGCAGCCGCAGTCACTTGCTTGGTAGGTAGCCGTGATGGCCGGACCGTCGTCACGGGTGATGTTGACGGCGTGCTACAAGTGCGGGAGTGGCCCAGTGGTCTCCTGCGCCACCGCCTTCATGGCCCAGCAAGCGCGATTGCGCGATTGGCGATCAGCCCAGATGGTCAGGTGGCAGTGGCGGGCGGGGCGGATGGGCAGTTGCTGGTGTGTGATCTCAGAGCAGGCACCTTGCGCTTTACGATCATGGCTCATCCCAGTCAAGTGCAAACTCTGGCGGTGATCGGCGACGGGCAGTACAGCGTGTCCACCGCCGAGAATGATGCGACGATTGTGCTTTATGATCTGAGCACGGGTTTGTTGAATCGCAGCTACATCGGGCACCGCGCCGCCATTCCCGCCCTGGCCGTCGGCCCCGGTGAACAGCAGATCGCCAGCGGCTCCTACGACAACACCGTGCGGATATGGGCGCTCAACGCCTCGCCCGCTACCGCTGCCACGGTCCGGCATGGCGACACGGTGATCGCGCTAGCGGTGCGACCTGATGGCCGGCAGGCCGTCTCCGGCGCGGTGGACGGCACACTCCATGTCTGGGATCTGCCGGCGGGCATTGTGCGCTGGAGTGGCAGTCACGGCGACGAAGTGCGCGCCCTCGCCTACGCCGCTGAGGGGCTGGGCATCGTGGTGGGTGGCAGCATACACGGCGGTGTGCGCGTCTGGCAGCCGCCCACTGGAATGCAGTTCACGCTTGGCGAAAGCTGGGTGCTACAGCGCGATGATTGGGTGTTAAGCCCCGACCGGCGCTCCGTGCTTATCGTCGGTGAGAGCCAACTGGGTAGCGACGACTACGGAGCCACTCCAGATTACTGGATTACGGTTTGGGATCTGGCAACAGGCACCGAGCAATACCGCCAAACCATAATGGCCGATGCCAAACAGATGGTCATGACCGCTACTGGCCGGCTCATTGCCAGTGACGAAGCTCAGGTATATGTACGCGAGGAAGCTACCGGTAGATTAGAGACAATCCATCATAGAACCTTATATGTATATGATACACATGATCATCTCCGTAAGCTCAACAGGTTGCTAGGCCATAGTAGCGATGTGCGCCTTGTCGTTGTTACTGCGGAGGGCTCCCAGCTTGTATCAGCCGATTTTAGCGAGGTACTTGTTTGGGATGTAGAGACCGGCACGCTGCGCCATCGCCTGAATGAGCAGTACGCTTGGAGTATTTCTGCGCTGGCGGTCAGCCCGGACAGCCGCTGGGTGGCGGCAGGATCACGGCACGGTCAAGTGACCGTGTGGGATCTGGCAATCGGCAGTGTGGTGGGCCAGTGGCGCGCGCATGACGAAGAAATACAAGTGTTGGCGTTCAGCGCCACTGGGCAGTATCTGCTGACCCTCGCCGAGAATCGTAGAGAGCGTCTATACTATAATCCCAATCACCGCGCGCGTGACACGAGCGGCCCCGAAGGACGAGTGTTGCGAGTGTGGAATGTGGCCGACGGAGCACGAGTCGCGCAGTTCAGTGCCGACAGTGGCCTCCAGGTACTAGCGCAAACCGCCGGCGATTTGTTTGTCGTGGGCGATGCGGCGGGCCGGGTTCACTTTTTGCAGCTTGAAACATAGGCAGCGCCCGTGCAATTTGTTATAATCATGGCAGGCAAGGCGATCTGGAACAGGACTCGTGATGAAGGGAACAGACGACAATGATGGGACGGTTATTGTTTGCGGTGGTGCTGGGCGTAGTCGGCGTGATGTATATTGCCGCCGCCAGTATGTCCGTGATGAGCGGGGGCTTTTTGCAAGATCAGTGGCTGGGGGCGCTGCTGTTCCTGGTGATTGGCGCGGCGGCGGCGGTGGCTTCGTTTAACCTGCTGCGCGAAAAGCGGCGGTAGGTTGTAGCCCCCGTCCGCAATGAATTGCGGCCCTATGGGCGCAGGGCGGTGGGTTGTAGCTCCCGCCCGCAATGAATTGCGGCCCTACAGCCTGTGCGCTGCGCCGATTTTGCGCCCGCCCGCAATGAATTGTGGACCCACAGCCTGTGCGCTGCGCCGATTTCATCTTGCCTTATGGATCTATCCTGAGTTTAGGGGACACGCCGGCCTTTGATCAGGCGGAGGACGTTGCTGCGGGCGGGCAGGCCGGCGATGGCTCCCTGACGGGTGGTTGCCAGCGCGCCGGAGGCGTTGGCCCAGGTGAAGCAGATCGCTATATCGGCCAGGGTGAGGCGGCCCAGATCGAGTTCTGAGTTCTGAGTTCTGAGTTCTGAGTTCGCCGGAGACGAAGTTGAAGGATCGATGCTGCCTGTGCCGGCGGGGGCTAGGTGGTCGAGGACGGCGACGAGCAAGCCGGCAAAAAACGCATCACCTGCGCCGGTGCGGTCTTTGACGGCCACATCACAGGCGGCCAGATGGGTGACTTCCATGCTGCGGCGGGCGGGTCGCCACAGGCCGTAGGTACAGCCTGCTGGGCCACGGGTGAGCGCCACCAGCAACGGGCGCTGCCGCCCTGCCACCAAGCGGCCCACCCAGGCGTGCAGCAGTGCGTCCAGCCGGCTCACCTCCGAGGAAGCCGCCCCGCCGGTCAGCATGATCAGCTCCGCCGAACTCAGCTTGAGAATGTCCACCTGCGGCAAGAGGGCATGGTAGAAATCGCGTGCCCGTTCCGGGTGCTGCCAGAGGCCCGGCCACCAGTTCACATCGAACGCAACCAACGCGCCGGCCTCGGCGGCTAACGCGAACCCGGCGTGCAGCGCGGCCCGTGGCAAGGCCCGCGCCAGCGCGATGCCGCTGCCGACGACGATACGCGCCCGTTCCACTGCCTCTGCCGGCATAGTGGCCGGACTCCAGAGTTGATCGGCACCCCCTTCGCGGTAGAAGACGAACTGCGCGGCTCCCGGCGCGGCATCGGCATCGGCATCGGCACCGGGTTCGTCCGGCGCATGATCGAGTTCGCTGCGACTGACAAACGCTACCGGGGTATGGCCGCGTGGATGCACGCCGACATAGCGTGTTTCCACGCCGTAGCTGCCCAGCGCCCGCACGAGGTAGCGGCCAAACGGATCAGCACCGACCAAGCCCAACACAGCAGCGTGCCGCCCCAGGCGGGCCACACCCGTCGCCACATTGGCCGCCGCGCCGCCCGGCTCGCGGGTGAAGCCCGGCGCATCGGCCAGTGTCCCGACGCGCGTGGCGACCAGGTGAATCAGCAGCTCGCCCAGCGCCAGCACATCGAGATCGCGCTCCATCAACAGCGTATCGCCTCCGTAATTCACCACAAAGACACAAAGGACACCAAGTTTTCCAAATTTATTGTTTAATCTCTCTTAAATCATAATCGTTAATTCTTCGTGTCCTTTGTGTCTTTGTGGTGAACTTGCGTCTCATGCAGCCGGGACGGTGGGGCCGGCGATTGCCAGCACATAGCGGTCGGGGTGCAGATAGCGTTGCGCGGCCTGTTGCACCGCTTCCACCGTCAGCCCGCCGATAATCTCTGGGTAGCGCCCGATAAAGTCCCAGCCGAGGTCAAACAGCTCGATCTCCACGATCTGGCGGGCGATGCCGCTGTTGGTTTCGAGGCGCAACGGCAGCGTGCCGGTCAGATAGCGTTGCCCGGCGGCCAGTTCCGTGGCGCTGATCGGTTCGTCCTGGATGCGGCGCATCTCGGTCAGGATGCTGGCGACGGCTTGGCGCACATTGTTGGGGTTGACCCCGGCGCGCACGCTCCATGGCCCCGGCCCAAAGCCGGCCTCGAAGCCGCTATAGGCATAATAGGCCAGCCCCTGATCTTCGCGCACGGTCTTGCCCAACCGGCCGTAGAGGCCCAGCCGCCCCAGGATCAGGTTCATCATTTCCAGCGCGTAGTAGTCCGGGTTGTTGCGGCGCATAGCCGGGAAGCCCAGCACCAAGTCGGCCTGCGTTTTGCCGCTGATAAAATGCTGCACTTCACTGGCGGCGGCGGGGACGGGCGCATCGGGCACTGCGAACGGCGGCGGCGGCCCCGCCACCCGCCAATCGCCCAGCGTGCGCTCCACCAGGGCGAAGGCCGCGTCAGGCGTGGTATCGCCGACGATGACCAAGATCGCGCCGTCCGGCCGCACCAGTTCGGCGTGATGGGCCAGCAGGTCGGCGCGGGTCAGCGTGGGGATCGTTTCGAGTGTGCCGCCCGGATCACGGCTGTAAGGATGGTCCGGGGCGTAGATGGCGGCGCGGAACACCTCGTCCGACTTGGAGCGTGTGTCGTCTTCGCCTTCCAGCAGGCCGGTCATCCATTGGCTGCGGAGCCGCTCGATCTCGTCATCGGGGAACGACGGTTCGCGCAGCACCTCAGCCATGGTCTCGAACAAGAAATCGCTATCTTCGCGCAGACTGCGCCCGCCCACATCCAGCAGGTGATAGCCCGCGTCTACGCCAACCGATACGGCACGCTCTTCGGTGCGCTCGTTCAGCTCGCTAAACGTCTGGTGCTGGGTGCCCCGGCGCATGGCCGACGCAGTGAACGAGGCGCGCCCAGAGCGGTCGGCGGGGTCGTAGATCGCACCGGCGCGCACGCTCAGGCGGGCGCTGATCGCCGGAATAGCCGGGTTGGGATAGACCAACACGGTGAGGCCGTTATCCAATACGCGACGGGTCACGCTACCGGGAGCCAGCGCCTGTGTGCGACGCATCGAACCGCCCGCAGTGGCGGCAAAAGAGTGTTCCATCAGGGTTGATCCTTTACAGATTAGTAAGTCAGGTAAGCCGGCAAGCGGTCAGCGAACGCACGCATCGCCTCGTCGGCGTTGATGGTGCCCCGCAGCAAGCCGGCGGTGGGCACCGTCGCGTTGTAGCGGTGGATCTTGCTGTTAATTTCGGCGATAGCGGCCGCGTGATGGGCGGTGGCCTTGTGGTGGCGCAGCTTGAGGGCGGTCACTTCGTCGCGCAGCCGGTGCAAGCCGCCGCCTCGGGTCGCGCCGTCGAGCCGATCTCGCACGGTGGCAAAGTGGCGGTCGGCGGCTTGTCGCCACGCGGTCATGTCTCCATCAATCTCGTCCCCCAGCTCCATCCAGTCAGGCCGGAAGTGGCTGTTCTGCATGACCTTAAAGGCCAACCGCATATCCTCCGGCACATGGGGGTTGTCCTCTAGGTCCAACCGCCGGCTGGGACCGAGATCGGTCTGGAGTTCGCCGCTTTGCAGCGCATCCCGAATCCGCCGCTCCGACAGTATGTGATGCTTATCTTCGTGTTCGTTGGTAAAATCCATCAGCAGTCTCTATGGGCTAGTTTTGCGGTGGGGTCAGCAAGGTCAGGTTGGGAATGCGGCTAAAATGCCGCCTATTACCCGTCACCAGAGTCAGATCATGGTGCAATGCCGTCGCCGCGATCAGCGTGTCGGCATCCCCGATGAGCATTCCAGCACGGCGCAGCCCCCCACGCAGGCGGGCGTATTACTGCATAATCGATTCATTCAGGTTGAGTAAATCCACTTCTCGCAACAAGGCCACCAAGCCCTGCTCATGAGCTAAAGGGTCCGTGCCGAAGTAGATTCCTTCATACACTTCACCGTATGTAATAAAACTCATTGCTAGACCATTGGGCTCCAGCGCGAGCAGTAATGAGCGAACGGTCGGCCTATTTTTCAGGGCTGCTATCACGACATCGGTATCCAGCAGATACTTCACAATTCAACCTGGGGACGAGGCGGCAAATCGCGGCTTTCGTAGACTTTCCGCATAAACTCGTCGGTATCTACGTCACACCAACTGCCCATTGCCGACAGGAAGGCTTCATGATCTTCCGGGGTGCGAACCCGCCGGCGGTGTGTCGGGTGTGCGGGGCGGACTTCAACTTGCTCGCCTATGGCGTTCTCGACCACCACCGTCTGCTGGGTTTGCAGCACCTGGGCCAAAAAGCCGGCGGCATCGCCGACAAACTCTTCCACCGACACATGAATGGTATCTGCCATTGGTTGTACCTCCTAGCTGGGTAGATAACGCAAGTCGGCAAATAGGCACGTCATCACACTAGCAAACGGTGGTGGCGGCGGGGGCGGATTTGAGCGGGGACACCAACCGCCATGTGCCAAGCGGGGACATCGCGGGCGACGACGCTGTTCGCGCCGATAATCGCGCCGTCGCCGATATGCACCGGGCCGAGGATTTTCGCGCCCGCGCCGACGATCACGCGGTCGCCCAGCACGGGATTGCCGTCGCCGGCCACGGGGTCACGCGGGCCGGGATAGCGGTAGCCGAGCGTCACACCCTGGCCGATAAAGCAGCCGCGCCCGACGTGCGCTTTGGGGCCGATGACGATGCCGACCGAATGGGGCATCTGGCAGCCCGGCCCCAGCACGGC
>JALYUO010000894.1 GCA_030853735.1 Chloroflexota bacterium | reverse complement strand
GGGCGGCGCGGGGGCGGCGGTGGGCGGCGCAGCCGGTGCGCTGTTGCTCATGCGCCCATCCAGTTGGCCGCTGATCGGGCCCGCGGTGATCGCAGCGGTCAGCGTGGTGCCGATGTCCACTTTGGTGTCGGTGACGTTGGCGGCTTTGGCGATCAAGTCTTTGTAGCCCGCCGCCACGCCCGACATGAAGTTGGTCACGCCGATCTTGTAGGTTTTGCTCAGATCGAGCGGCACATAGGTCAGCGGGGTCGCGGTCGGGTCGGCCGGCACCTGCACATTGGTCGCCATGCCGTTGCTGATGGCGAAGCGCACGCCGCTTTCCTGCAAAAAGCTGTCGCTGCCGCGCTTCGAGACCGCGAGGTTCAACAAGTCGAGCAGTTGCTGCCCGGTCATATCGGCGGTGACGATGCTGTTCTTGTAGGGAATGGCAGTGAAGAAGCCCTCCACCGTCACGGGGCCGGGCGGGATGGCGGCGCGGAAAGACGAGGTGGTGGAGAAGAAGGCATAGGTGCCCGCTTTCTGGCGGACTACTTCCATAGACCAGTTGCCCAGCGTGGTTTCATTGTTGTTGAGGTCTTCCACATTCAATTCATTAGCGGCTTGGCCCAACACCTTGAAGCGTTCCGGGCGCTTGGCTTCTAGCGCGGTCTGCATCTGGGCCACCTGCGGCCCGTATTGCGCGTCTAGCGGCTTGCTCGCGTCCATTTTGACGAGGTTGCCGCCGACCTTGCTGAGTTTGCCGTCGCTGAAGGTCAGGTCCACTTGCGACAGGTAGGTGAGATATTGGAACGGCGAAATGTAATAGGTCTGCGTGTTCGGGATTTGGCTCAGTTCGCCCTTGTAGTGCGAGTGGGTGCCCAGGATCAGGTCAATGCCGGGCACGGCTTGGGCCAGCGCAGTGTCGTCTTCGCGTAAGGCATGGCCGAACAGCACCACGGCTTGCACCTTCTCGGTATCTCGCAGGGTGGCGATGGTCGCTTTTGCCGTCGCCACGCGGTCGGCGAAGGTCGCGCCGGTGGCCCGGCTCGCGGCGGGAACCAGCTTGTCGAAGTCCGAACCGGCCAGGGCGAACGCGCCGATCCGCACGCCGCCAACCTCTTTGACGAAGTAGGGCTTGCCGTCGGCGGTGTTCAACAGCGGTTGCCCGTCGGTGCCGACATAGTTAGAACTGAGAACGGGGTAGGTTGCGCTGGCTTGGCAGCCCTTGAACACATCTTGTCCATAGTCGAACTCGTGATTGCCCAGCGCCATCGCATCAATCAGGCCGTTGAACCACGGCCATTCCGCGCACTGATATTCATCGCTCCAGGTAGGCGTACCCTTGTTCATGGTGTCGCCGCCGCTGAGGACCAGCAGGTTCGGCGTGCCGGCACGGGCCGTCTTAAGATAGGCCAGGGTGCGTGCCACGCCCGCTTGGTCCGGCTGGCCTTCCGAGTAGAAGGGGACGGCGTGCGAGTGATAGTCGCTCATACCGATCAACGTGACGGTGGTCTCAGTCGCGGCTTGTGCCGGCTGCACCCTGCCCACCAGTCCGGGCAGCAGCGCCAATGCCGCTGTCCCGACCAATACTCCGCGTTTCCAGATTGACATAACCGTTTTCGCACCTCCATGCAGCAAAAACCCGGCCCAGCGCAGTTCGCCCGACCGTCTTGGTGCGTCGGCGGCTCCGGTAGCCGCTCCACGACTCGCACCGCCGAGCATTGTAGCAGGTTGCCGGGGCGAATGCAATGCTGAATCGGGCCATTAGGGCACAATCGTGAGCGGTCTAATCGGGTATAATAAAGGAGCCAGTGACCCGTTGCGGTTGTACCCCTGGCTATCCTCAGAAGGAGTCGCGAATGCACATTCGGCGGGGCTTGCGCGGCGCGGTGGCGCTGTTGGTCCTCGGTATGCCGGCGTTGGCCGGGAGCTGGGTAGCGGCGCGCCCGGCAGCGCTGGTGGCGGCGCAGGCGGAGCCTGCCCGCCCAGAGTCGGTGGCCTATCGGCCGGCCCAGCCCACGCCGGCCCATCTCACCCACCCCTGCGGCGGGATGTTACCGGAGCCGCCCTACCTCGGCCTGTCGCCGTTGAGCATCACTTATGTGCCGGGGATGTGCGGCAACGGCTACGGCGACATCGGCGTGTGGCAGGCCGGCGGGCACAGCTATGTGGTCTTGTCGGGCTTCAGCCTGCGGATGTTCCATATCTTCAATGTAGACAACCCCTATGCCCCCGTGCCGCTCGTGTCCCAGTCCTTCCCGACCGGCGGCACCACCAGCACGTCGGTCTTCCCCTTCCACCAGGGGGCCAACCGCTATATCTCGGTGACGATGCGCGGATCGGGCACCGGCTGCGGCTTTTTTGTCTATGGCGTGAATGACCCGGCCAACCCGCAGTTGGTGACGCGCTTCCAGGGTACTGACTGGTGTACGCCGCACGAGCATTTTGTCTCCAGCGACGCGAACGGCGATGCTGATTATGCGTGGGTCGCCATGTCGGCGGAGTCCGGCTCCGGCTATAAAGTGGTGGCGCTGGACCTACGGAGCCTGCCGACGATCACCGAGACGGGCCGCTACCAACGGCCCGATGCCGGCGGCAGCATCTTCGTGCATGATGCGACGGTGATCGGCAACCGGGTTTTCGTGGCCGATTGGAACGGCGGGGTGCAAATCTTTGACAAGCCGACCCTGGCGACCAGCGTCAACCCGACCCCACTCAACCCCATTGACAGCATCCGCCCGGCAGCCGAGGGCGGCGTGCCCTTCAACGTCCACCATATGTGGCCGACCACCGACGGCAAGCATCTGTTTATCGAAGATGAGTTCCGCAATCAGGCCAACCTGGAAAAGATCAAGATTTACAACATCACCGACGTAACCGCGCCGGTCTACGAAGGCGGCATCGTCGGCCCCGACCCGGTGGCGCAGGTGACACGCGCCCACAACTTGAAGATCCAGGCCATTGCGCCGGGCCACGACCGCCTCTATGTCGGCTGGTATCAGGCAGGCACCCGTGGCTTTGAGATCGATACCACCGGCAGCAACGCCGTGGTCACGCCGACGATCCTGCATCAGTTGAAAGACAACCCCAGCGGTGATTTCGGCAACGTCTGGGGCGTAGACTACTTGCCCTGTACCTTAAATGCCGGCGGGAAGGCGCTGGCGACTACTTGTGTCTACAGCAGCGACATGACTTACGGCCTCGTAGCCGACGCGCTGGGCGAAGATCCACTCCTCGATCCCTACGCGCCCGAAGCGGCGATCAGCGACCCCGTGGCCGGGCAGGTGATCAGCGGTTGTAGCTACACGATCCGTGGCAACGCCCACGACTACTACAGCGGCGTGGAGCGGGTGGAGGTCAGCACCGACGGCAGCACGTTTGCCCTGGTGGTCGGCACGACGGCCTGGACATATAATTGGACGGCCCCCGCTGACGGTGCGTACGGGTTGCGCGTCCGGGCGCGCGATGTGGCGGGCAACTACAGTGCTTACGCGCCTGCCCCCCTAACGGTCACGGTGAGCGGTTGCACGCCGGCCACTGCCACGCCGTTGCCGCCCACGGCCACGGCGACACTCGCGCCACCCACGGCGACCAGCACGCCCCTGCCGCCCAGCACGACCGCTACGGCGACACTCGCGCCACCCACAGCCAGCGCGACGACTGTGCCGCCGACTGCTACCGCCAGTGCCACGCCCAGCGCCTGTTCCAGTTGCCCCACCGTCACCGGCACACGCACGCCCAACCCTAGCGTCACCAGCACCGTCACGGCGACCGGCACCGCCTCTACCCCACCGACCGTGACCCCCACCCCCACCGCCCCACTCGGCATTCCCACCATGACAGCAACCGTTAGTGCCACTGCCGCTTGCACGATCCGTTTCAGCGATGTGACAGACTCAGCGGCCTACTACTACCAGGGCGTGTACTACTTAGCTTGCCACGGAGTCATCACTGGTTACGCTGACGGCACCTTCCGGCCCTATAGCAACACCACGCGCGCCCAGGTAGCCAAGATCGTGGTCTTGGCCTTCAACATCTCGCTGGTTACCCCGCCAGTGCGGGACACCTTCAGCGATGTGGATAGTACGAGCGTGTTTTATCGGCTGATCGAGACGGCAGCGGCGCACAGCTTTGTCACCGGCTATGATTGCGGCGGGGTCAACCCGCAGACCGGGGCGAGCGAACCCTGCGACAGCACCCGGCGACCGTACTACCGCCCCAACAACTTTGTCACGCGCGGGCAGTTAGCGAAAATCGTGGCCCTCGCTGCGGGGTGGTCCATGATCAACCCCACCACCCCGACGTTCAGGGATGTAGCCCCCGGCACCGTGTTCTATCCCTTTGTGGAGACCTCCGTCTGTCACGGGACTCTTATAGGCTACAACGACGGCACTTTCCGCCCCGCTGCCAACGCCTTCCGGGGGCAAATCGCCAAGATCGTCTATGGAGCTGTGACCAGTCCGGCGGGAACCTGCGGGCCGTAGGCTAGGCTGTCTGACCTCACCCCCACCCCCGCTCCTAAAGAGAGCGGGAGTGCCGAGGGCAAGGCGTAGCAGCAGACAAGATGAGAAGATTGCCTCTCTGCAAACTCCCCCGCTCTCTTTAGGAGCGGGGGTGGGGGGGTGAGGTCGGCGGACACCCAAAAAACCCCC
>JALYUO010000893.1 GCA_030853735.1 Chloroflexota bacterium | reverse complement strand
AGGATCGGGCAAGAATAAAGTAGCTAACATGGGTAGGCTCCGGGTAACGGCAGGGTGGGGGCCGTCTCTTACCTAGTAAACGAGGTGGGGAGGTTTGGGGATCACGGGAAGTG
Organism: Chloroflexota bacterium; assembly: GCA_030853735.1. Lineage (GTDB taxonomy): Bacteria > Chloroflexota > Chloroflexia > QHBQ01 > JAICKM01 > JAICKM01. The sequence continues at coordinate 2,091 of JALYUO010000893.1, read as the reverse complement.
CGGATGAACCGATTTACCGCCATTCCACAGTTACAATTCACAACCAGGCTTCCCCCGCTTCCAGGGCCGGGGCCGCTACAACTCGCTCAACTATCCGCAGTATGGCAACGGTGCGCGCTTGGACTATGACGACGGCAAATGGGGCGTGCTTACCCTCGCCAAGCTGGGCAGCTTCAAGGTGCGGATGCACCGTCCAATAGAAGGCACGATCAAAACCGTCACGGTACGCCGCGATGGGGAGCAGTTGTACAGATCCTTTTCCTGCGAAATCGAAGTCCCTGCCACTCAATCGGTAATCCCCAATCCCCCATCCGCAATCGGCATTGACCTGGGCTTGCTGCATTTCGCCACGCTCTCGGACGGTGAGCAGATCAACACCCCCCGCTTCCAGCGCCGCGCCGCAAAAAAGCTAAAAGCAGCCCAACGTAAGCTGTCACGCTGCAAACGCAAAAGCCACCGGCGGGATCGCGCCCGGCGGGATCTCAGTAGGCTGCATCGCAAGGTACGCAACCAACGCCAGGACTTTTTGCACAAGCTGTCGCGGCGGCTGGTGAACGAGCATGGGGTGATCGTCTTCGAGGAGTTGGCGATCAGCGACCTGGTAAAGCGGCCCAAAGCCAAAATAGATGCCGGCAAAAGCGCGGCCACCAGCACGACGGTCTATGCGCCCAACGGTGCGGCGGCCAAATCGGGCCTCAACAAATCAATATCTGATGCGGGCTGGCGGCAATTCCAGCAGCAATGTGTCGCTAAGGCCATCAGCTACAAGTTAAGGATTCTGCCATCTTGTCAAGGGCGGCGAATCGGCCTTATTTTGGTACAATATCCGTATGACTACACTTCCTGAGACTCGCGCCCGGCCCAAAAGCACCGTGCGCCATACCCGCGCCATCCAGCGCGACCGCCGCCACCGTCCCACGGTTGCGCCGCCCGATCCTGCGCTCGCCCCCCGCCTCACTGAGTTGATCCATCCGGCGACTCTCGCCCAGGTTCATGCGTATCACGCCCTCGGCTTGCGCGAACGCACGCTCACCCTGCCGATTATGATGGCCTTCGTCCTGTCCCTTATCTGGCGGCAAGTCGGCACCGTCCAAGAAACCGTGCGCTTGCTCCAACGCGAGGGTCTGCTCTGGACCGCCCCCTTGCGGGTCTCCCAACAAGCCATCAGCCAACGCCTCCAAGACCTGCCTGCCGATTTGTTTGCTGCCGTCTATCACACGATTCTGCCCGCCATCCTGGCCCGGTGGCAGGCGTGGACCCGCCCCCTGGCTCCCGCCCTCGCCTGGGCGCACGCACGATTTGCGGGCGTGTGGGCGCTTGACGGCTCGACCCTCGATGGCCTGTTGCGCCACGCCGGCCTGCTGCGCGACAGCGGCGGCACCCCGTTGGCCGGGCGCATGGTCGGGCTGCTTGATGGCGCCGCTCGCGTGCCCCGCCAGCTCTGGTACGACCCCGATAGCACCGCCCACGACCAGACGTTCTGGGAGCGGGTGCTGCCGGCCCTGCCGGCGGAGATCCTGCTGCTCATCGACTTGGGCTGGGTCAACTACGCCCACTACGACCAGTTGACGGAGCGCAGGGTCTGGCTGCTGACGCGCGCCAAAACCAACGCGGCTACGACGGTGCGGCGGGTGCTGGCGCGCACGGCCACGCTGCGCGATGAAATCGTCACGCTGGGTAGCCCCACGACCGCCTGTACCCACCCCATGCGGCTGATCCAAATCTGCTACCAGGGGCATTGGTATCGCTATGTCACCAATGTGCTGGACCCTGCGGTGCTGCCGGCGGAATACGTGGTGGCCCTCTACGGGCAGCGCTGGCGGATTGAAGAAGCGTTCGCGGTGGTCAAACGGCTGCTGGGCTTGGCGTATTTCTGGACGGGCGGACAGAATGGGATCGCGGTCCAGGTGTGGGCGACCTGGATCTTGTACGGGGTATTGGTGGATTTGCGCGACGCGGTGGCCGAGGAGTTGGCGCAACCGGCGGATGCGCTGTCGCTGGAAATGGTGTATCGGGCGTTGTATCATTGCACGCAAGCCTATCAGCGCGGCGCGACGACCGATCCGATTGCCTATTTGGCGGCGGAAGCCA
>JALYUO010000890.1 GCA_030853735.1 Chloroflexota bacterium | reverse complement strand
GCGTGGCATACCCCGATCTACTCGTCTGCTACCCCACCGGTGCGGTCAGGGTAGGCTTGCGCGGCCAGGAGGCCGCTCCCACAGTCCGACTCATTCCGCTCCCTAAGCCCGCCGACGTGAGAACGCATAAGCCCTGGGTCGGCGTAGATCCCCCTTGTCAGCGCGCCGATTGCGTGGTATAATATGGGCAGACGCGCCTGTAGCTCAGTGGATAGAGCGCCAGCCTCCGGAGCTGGATGCAGGGGTTCGAGTCCCTTCAGGCGTACCCCCGATACAATGACCGCCGACCCACTGGGGGCCGGCGGTCTGTTTGTGCGCGCTGCCCTTAGCGCGCGGGCACCAGATCATAGCTGGTCACATCAGTCGGCACGACAAAGGTGATCAGTTCATCGTCGCTGCGCGTCGGGTTGATCGCCGTGAAGTAACCGGCGCGCCCATACTGCGCCCGCGCATCGTTCTGCACCTCCGGTACGGCGGCGGCGAACAGGCGGCCCCTGCCGTCGCGCAAGGCCACGCTGCGCGACCCCACCGACTCCGGCGCGGTGCCGATGTTGCTGACGCGCCAGACGATGGTCACAAACTTGTAGCCGGCGGGCGGGCCGTTGCCGTTCAGGCCGCCCGCCTCTTGCACCGCCAGCACTGTGGCGCGCAACTGGCCCTGGCCGGTGGTGCCGACAAACGTCAACACCTCACCCACGGGCGGCAGGCCGACCATGCCCGGATCAGGTAGGGGCGGCACGCCGCCGGTGATCCCGCCACCAGTGGAGGGCGGCGGGAGGATCGGGAAGGGCGCAGGCGGCGGCGGCACATAGACCGGCGGGGTCGCAACCGGCGGCACATAGACCACCGGCGCAGCGACCGGCGGCGCATAGATCGGCGGCGCATAGATCGGCGGGGCCGGGATCGGCGGGGGAGCCGGCGGCAACGGTTGGATGCTTGCTACCGTGCGCCGGTTCAGCCATAGGCGGCCCAGCGGCAACGGCGCAATCGCGGGGCGCGACTGTAGTTCGCCGTACTCGAAATATTGCACGGTGTAGGTGCGCCCGCTCGTCGGGTCAGCCTCGCCAAACTCGCCGGTGATCGGCTGGCCTAGCGTTTGCGTACCCTGGTGGCCGCTCCACCAGGTCAGGAAGCCGCCGCCCAGAAACGCACCGGTCGCGGCGAAATAGCGCGCCGGCGCGCCGGCCGCCGCCTGGTTTATGCCCAGCGTGGCATAGCCGCGCCCCGGATACAGCGCGGCATAGCGCAAGCGCCCCAGCGGAGCCAGCACCACCTGCCGGCCGGCGGGCAAGTCGGCGTGATACTCGAACACGGCGTTGACCAGATACTGTTCGCGGTAGGACCGCCCCGCCGCGTCATGCTGCACGCGCTCGGCGGTGATCGGCACGCCGAACGTGGCAAAGTTGCCGTAGGTGTTCCAATATTGATAAAAGCCCCCACTGAGGCTTTGGCCGGTTTCGGGAAAATAGCGCCCATTGCCCAGGCCGCCCGCTTGCGCCGGACCCGCGCCCAAGCACAAAGTCAGCAGCGCCGACAGCACCACCGCGCAGCAGATAAGTTTACGCACAGACCATTCCTCCTGCCTTTACTAGGACTGTAGGGCTGTCCGTCACACAGCGATTAGGGTATAGAGACCAATATCCGTTGGCGACTGGGCCGGGTTAGGAGTATAGCGGCGGCACCCAACCCCGATAGATGCAGAGGATTAGTGTGGTTCGGGGACAGGGATTCGAACCCCAACTCTCAGCTCCAAAGGCTGGTGTCCTACCGTTAGACGATCCCCGAATGCGACTACTCCCCAGTATACATAATCCCAGCCGGCTTGTCAAAGGCTATCGTCCGTCGCCAACGCGTGCAGCGCTCCACCCGACTGCAACAGCCAGTAATCGCAGCCGCCGGCGAACTGCGCGATGGCCGCTGCAATCGTTTGCCGGCGCAACGCGCCCCAACAGTCGCCGGCGGTGCGGGTCGGCGCTTCCACCGGCGGCACGAAGGCCCGCCCGCCCCAAGTGCCCGGCGGCAGCCGTCCGATCACGCCCACCGGCCCGCCCAGGCACGCCGTCCAGCCCCAGCCCGCCTGTAGCGCCGTCGGTCCCCAGTCAATCAAGCCAAACGGGGTCAGCGTGACCGGCCAAACTCCCGTGCGCTGGGCCAGCAGTTCCTCGGCATAGTCGGTTGGATCGGCGGCGGGCGGCACTTTGCCGTGCGGCAAATCCCAGGCAGTGGCGGGCGGCGCAGCGGGCGGACACACCATCAACAAGGCACCGTCGTCACGGAAGCAGGCCACGACCACGGCGGTACAGGGCACCGTGAGCCGGCCCCACGCGATAGGTTGGTCGGCGGCCAGGGGGCGAAACTGGGCCTGGCCGACCACCTCTTCCAGGTAGCGGAACGATCCCGCGCCTGCGCTGTTTGCCCGCGCCTGCGCTGTTGGCTGCGTCATTTGCGATCTCCCTCGCCCACCCGCCTGCGCCCTGCCCTGGTGCAACGGGTTGCGACCATTATAGCGCAGTTTGGCGCGCACCGCAACGGGGCAGTTGCAGCCCGCCGACCTAACCCCCCAACCCCCTTCCCTACGAAGGAAGGGGGAGCGTGACGGATCATAAACCAATCTCTACTATAGTCCAGCTCTGCGTAGACTCCCCCTTCCTTCGTAGGGAAGGGGGTTGGGGGGTTAGGTCGGCGCATTGAGTTGCCGAACGGCCGGGAGCGGGTGTATACTAGCACTCACGGCAACGCAGTCCATAGCCCCAAAGGAGCGGTAGCATGGAAAGCTGGCAATTGGCGGGCCTGGTGGTGCTGGCCTATCTGATCGGCGCACTGCCCAGTGGGCTGATCCTGGGGCGCGCCCACGGTGTAGACCTGCGCCAACACGGCAGCGGTAAGACCGGCGCGACCAACGTCAGCCGGGTGATTGGGCGGCGCGCGGCGCTGGTGGTCTTTGTGGCCGATGCGCTCAAAGGTGCGCTGCCGGTGCTGCTGGCCCGGCTGCTGGTCCCCGACCCCAACAGCCAAGCGATTGCTATCGGCCTGACCGCCTGCGCCGCCCTAATCGGCCACATTTGGTCGCTGTGGATTCGGCTGTTCACCGGCGCATGGGGCGGCGGGCGCGGCGTGGCAACCGGCATCGGCACCATGCTGGCCGTCAACCCCATCCCGGCGCTGTTCGGCTTGGCAATTGGCGTGCCGATCATGATCGCCACGCGCTATGTGTCGCTCGGCTCGATCATCGGCATCATCGCCGGCAGCCTGCTGATGGTGGCGCTGGTGGCGCTCAACGGCTGGTCGCCCTGGTTGGCCGTCTATGCCGTGGTGGCCGGGGGGCTGGTGGTGGTCATCCACCGCGATAACATTGAGCGGCTGTTGAAGGGCACCGAGCGCAAGCTGTCTTTCAAGAGCAAGCCGAACAGTCCGTCGGGATGAGCGCCCCCCGCCCCCTGCGGCTAGGCATCCTGACCCTGAGCGACAAGGGAGCCGCCGGCCGGCGCGTAGACCTGAGCGGCCCCACCGTGCGCGATCTGCTGCTGGCCGCCCTACCGGGCACCCAAGTCGCGCGCATGGCCGTCAGCCCCGACGATCGCGCCGGCATTGAGGCGATCCTGCGCGCCTGGTGCGATGCCGACGGCCTGGGGCTGATCATCACCACCGGCGGCACCGGTCTGGCCCCGCGCGATGTCACGCCCGATGCCACGCTGGCCGTGCTGGACTACCAGGTGCCCGGTATGGCCGAAGCGATGCGCGCTGCCGGTCTGGCCCACACGCCACTGGCGATGCTCTCGCGCGCCGTGGTCGGGGTGCGCGGGCGCACGTTGATCATCAACCTGCCGGGTAGTCCGAAAGCAGTGCGAGAGTCTCTACCCGTGATATTGCCCGTGTTGCCGCACGCGCTGGAGAAACTCGCTGGTGACCCCGCCGATTGTGTACCGACGGCACCGGCGTAACACCCTGCGTGCGCGCCCATAGCGCCTTGTACACCGCCACGGTGCGCTGCACCATGCGCGCTACGTGAAACTCGGCCTGGAACCGCGCCAACCCGGCCGCCCCCATGCGCCCGGCCAGCGCGGGATCGTCCAGCAAACGCACCACGGCCAAGCCCAACGCCGCCGCGTCGCGCACCGGCACCAGCAGGCCAGTCTCGCCGTCGCGGATCGTTTCGGCGGTGCCGCAGACGCGCGTGCCCACCGTCGGCACCCCGGCGGCCATCGCTTCCAGCATAAACAGGGGCAGCCCCTCAAACAGCGACGGCAACACGGCCACATCGAAAGCCGGGATCAGCGCCCGCGCATCCGCACGGGCACCCAGGAACCAGACCCGCCCGCCCACGCCGAGGCTGCACGTCAAGCCCTCCAACTCCCAGCGCAACGGTCCGTCACCGATCAACACCAGGCCCGCGTCGGGATGATGAGCCAGCACGGTGAGCATGGCCGCGACGAGGTAGCGGTGGCCCTTCTGCTCATACAACCGCGCCACTGTGCCCAGCAGCGGGGTGCTTTCGTGGATGCCCAGCGCGGCACGGGCGGCGGCGCGGCTCACCGGCGGAGCGGACGCAACCCCGTTGGGCACCGTGCAAACCAGGCCGCTGCGCGTCGTGCCACTGTCGGTGTGGCTGCGCTGGGCCTCTTCCGACACCGTAATCATGCCGTCGAGGAGTCGGTTGATCATGGCTTTCTGCGCCGTCTCCTGCGGCACGGTCAGCACATAGGGCAGGTGTTCGGTGGCGATCACCGCGCGCACCCCGGCCTGCCGCGCCGCCAGCGTACCGAAGTGACCCTCCCAGGTCACGCCGATCTGATTGTGGAACAGATCGATCCGTTCGCGGCGCAACAGGGCGATCAACTGCATGAAATCGGCCAGATCGCCGGCCGCACGCACCCGCAGTGGGTGATAGGTGGCTCCCACCGCCTGGGCGCGGGCGATCAACGACGCAGCCGCCGCCGTGGGCGGGCAGACGAGGTGCAGATCGCAATCGCAGGCCGCTAACCCCTCGATCAAAAGGGCCAGATGAACCCCGACCCCGCTCGGTTCCAGGCTATCGGTGAACAGACAAATGCGGCGTGGTTCTACAACAGCAGACTTCATGCGGGTCAGACTCCGGTACTCGGCCTCACACGGGAGGCGGGGTGATTTTAGTCGCGGCGCGGCTTGCGGCGACCTGCTTCTCTGGGTGCGCGGCGAAATAGTCGCACCAGTCGCGTAACACACAGACCGCGCAACGCGGATCGCGCCAGACACAGACGCGCTGACCGTGCAGCAGCATATTGCGATGGAAGGCCAGCACTTCGAGTGCGTCCAGCGGGTCGGGCAGCGTCGCCTGCAACAGCGGGTGCGCCTGTTCCGCCGTGACCTTTGGACCGATCAACCCCAGCCGCCCGCCGACGCGGTGCAAATGGGTGTCCACCGGCAAGACCGGCTGGTGACAAGCAAAAAGCAAGACGCAGGCCGCCGATTTGGGGCCGACCCCCTCCAGGCTGGTCAGCCACGCCTGGGCCGCCGGCAGATCCAGCGTGTTCAGGAAAGCGAGGTCGAGGCTGCCCAGCCGCTCGGTGATCGTTTGCAGCACGCGCTTGATGCGCGGCGCTTTCTGCTCCGGCCAGGTGGTGCCGTGGATCGCCGCCTGGATGGCGGCTACCGGCGCATCGCGCACCGCCGCCCAATCCGGCCACCCGGCGCGCAAGGCTCCATACGCCACCCAGGTCTGCGGGTCGGCGGTGCAGTGGGAGAGGAGGACTTCGATCAGGCTGGAGAGCGGGTCGAGCGTCGGCCAGCGGGGCACCCCGTAGGCGGCGGTGAGCAAGGCCAACACGGCGCGCGCTTTGGCGTGGAGAGGGTCGCCGGCGGCCTCAATTTGGGCGCGGGCTACTTCGGCGGCAGTGTCCGCCGGGTCGGGCGTGCCCCCCGGCGCGGGCCATTTTTCGCGGGCGGTGCGGTCTATCGGCAAGGATGTCGCCTCCTGTGCAGTAGAACGCAAGTACGCCGTTTTTCGCACCACAAAGCCACAAAGAACACAAAGATTCTTGCATCTATATCCTTCCGATATAGACTGGGTGAATTATCACCCCAACAAGAATCTTTGTGTTCTTTGTGGCTTTGTGGTGCGAACCGCCGTCGCTACGGGCTGGCGGTCGGCGAGATGACCGTGCC
>JALYUO010000884.1 GCA_030853735.1 Chloroflexota bacterium | reverse complement strand
GTTGAACGCATCCGCGCCGGCGGGTGGGGCAGCAGCGGCGGGCGTAGCGGCCCCACTCAGGTCCAAGCCTGCCAGCGAGAACGGCTGAATGTCGTCCAGGTCGAAATCGAACCCGCCAGTCGCGGCGCTGGGCGCGGCGGGGGTCGCCGCAACCGGCGCAGGGGCACGGGGCGCGACCGGGGTCGTGGGCACGGGAGCCGCCGTGCTGACGCTCAGGAAGTCAATAAAATCGTCTAAATCTTCGGGTACGACAGGACCGGCAGCGGGGGGACTGCCAAAGTCGAACGGCTGCACGTCGCCAAAATCGAACGCCTCGGCTGCGCGGCTGCCCAGCGTCGGTGCGGTGGGGACCGGCGCGGGCGGGCTGCCGAAATCGAACGGCTGCACAGCGCCCAAATCGAAATCGCCGAATGCCGCGCTCTCCGCCGACTGGGTGGCCGGCGGGTTGCCAAAGCTGAACGGCTGCGGCGCACCGAAATCAGCGTTGCCGAGGTTGCCCGGCGCGGTCCCGGTCGGCACATCCGCGAAGCTGAATGGCGGCAAGTCACCGAAGCCGCCGGGCACCGCCCCCGCCTCCGCCGGGGTGCCGCCCGCCAACCAGGAGGGCAAGCTGTCGGTGCCGAAATCAAACTCGCCGCCCGCCGGAGCCGGCGCGCCGACCGGGCTGGGGCCGTGCACCGCCGGGGCCGTGGCTGCCGGGATGCGGAGCCATTCGGGCATTTCCGGGCTGTCGAAGGAGGGGTCCGGGGTGCGCTCGGTCGCTGCTGAACGATCCAGTGGCCTGTCGTAAGCCGGCGGCGGGGCCGCCGTTGCGCCCGCACCCCCCGCCAGCCAGGATGGCAGACTATCGGTGCCGAAATCAAACGCGCTGTCGGTAGCGGCGTTGCCCCCGCCGCCCAGCGTGCTGAAATCAAACGGGGCAAGCCCCCCGAAATCGGTGTCCGGCCCCAGCGGGGCGGCGGCGGACGGGGCGGCGGCAGGTACACGATCTGCTTGCGGTGGGTCGAAATTAAACGCCGGCCCCGCTGCGCCGGCGGGCGCACCACTGGGCGCGCCGAAATCAAACGGCTGCACGCCGGCGAAGTCTAAGCCACCGGCCCCGGCCCCGCTCAACCAGTCGGGCAGCCCGCCGCCCGGCGGGGTGGCGGCCTCTGCTGCGCCGCCTGGAGCACTCGCAGCGCCGGCGGCCCCGGCCCCAGCGGTCGCGCCACTGCCGGCTGCGCTAGTGGGCGCGTCGGGAGTCAGGAACGGTTTAAGATAATCGGGCAAGGCATCGCGGTCCCAGTCAAAATCAAATTGGCGTTCCTGGTCGTCGTCTTCCTTGTAACTTGGAGCCATTGCGTCCTCCTCTGAGGGTACGAGGGTCGCGGATGCCCTGCCGTTCAACCGTTCGCGGGCGGGCCGGGCGGGCGCTGCTGGAGCCAATCGGGCACCCCGTCCGGCGCATTATGATTATAGCCCACTTCGCCTGTTAATACACGCTGATTATAGCTCACTTCGCCCTTGTTGTGTGTAAATTCGGTCCCATGCGGGCCGGCAATGGGGGTCATGTCGGCTGAGGCCGCATCAGCCGGCGCGGCCACCGTCAGCCAATCCAGTAAATCGTCCGCCGTAAGCGTGGCGATGGCGGCAGAGTCTAGTGCCTGGAGGTCGGCGGGCGGGGCGACTGGCGGCGCGGCGGCACTGCTGCCGTTCGCGCCAGGGTCCACGGCGGGTGTCTGGTGGATCAGCCAATCCAGCAGATCATCCTCCGAGAAGGCGGTCACGTCGGTCGCTACGAGGTCCAGCGGTGGTCCGGCGGGGCGATCCGCCATGTCGTCTGCCGCTACCAGGCTGACCGGCGCTACACCAGAGAAGGCGGTCACGTCGGTCGCTGCGGGGTCCAGCGGCGGCCCGGCGGGGCGATCCGCCATATCGTTTGCCGCTACCGGGCTGATCGGCGCTATCGCGCCGGCTTCGCCGGCTTGGGTTGCGTCCGCCGGCAGGTCAAGCGGCGGTACAGCCTCGGCGCGGTCGGTCGCTGCGGAGATCACTGCCGCGCCTACCGGCAGGTCAAGCGGCAGTACAGCTGCGGCGGGGTTGGTCGTTGCGGCAACGATCTCGGCTGGGTCCAGCGCCGGCAAGGCAGCAGGTCCACTCAGCGCACCCTGCGCCCCATCCCCACTCGGTGCTAGTTGGGCCTGGAGCAGCCAGTCCAGCAGCGCATCGTCCGACAAGTTTTCGATCCGCACCGTCGGCAGATCCGGCGTGGGATCCCCGCCCCACCCGCCGGCCGGAGCAACCACCGGCAGTGGGCGCGCGGCCGGCGCTGCGGCAAGCCCCGCATCTGCTACGCTGGGCAGTGCGGGTTCCGGCAAATAGAGCGCGAGTTGCGCGGGGTCCGGCGGCGGCGGCACGGCGGCGGGCAACTCCAGCGGCAGTTGCCACGCTTCCGGCACCGCTGTGCTGGACAGCAGCAGATCCAGCTCTGGCCTATCCGGGTCGGCGGTCAGCATAGGGGCCGCAGCCGCGGCAAACAGCGGCGCTTGCACCGCCGGCGCAGCATTCGGCGCGCTCGCTGGTAGTACCACCGCCGCAGGCGATGACTCCGGCACCGGATACTGGGTCCACACAGGGCCAACCCCGCCCGGCGCAATAAACTGCGCCCATATTTCAGCCGGGTCCGTCGGCACCGTCGCGTGGGCTGCCACCGGCTCGCTTGCCGGCGGCGGCAATGCGGCAGCACTGGCCCAATCATCAAACCAATCCAGATCGAGCGCCGCCGGCTCCACCGGCACAGGCGTTGCCGCCGCCTCTGCCCCAGGCAGCACCACAAACCCATCCTCCAAGAGCAAGCCCTCTTCTACAGCCGGCTCCCCCCCATCGGGTAGGAGGGGGCTGGGTTCCCCGAAAGTATCCCCCGCTGTATCCAGTAGGAGGGGGCTGGGTTCCCCGAAAGTATCCCCCGCTGTATCCAGTAGGAGGGGGCTGGGTTCCCCGCCAGTGACCGTCGCCGGCGGCGCAGCAACCGCATCCGCCGCGTCCAGGAACACCGGCAAGCTGAGGGTGAGGTCCATATCGGCCCCCACCAGATCGTAGGGTGACGGCGCGGGGATGGGCGCGGGTTGCACACGGGCCACGGCGCGGTTCAGCGGCCAGGGCGTGGCATCCCACAAGGCTTGCGCGATGCGGTAGGTCGGGTCCAGCGCGACCGCTTCCATCAGGTAGCGCCGCCCACTCTCGGTGCGCCCGGCGGTCCAATGCAGATAGCCCAGCATCCAGCAGCACTTGACACAGGCCGGGTGGCCGGCCAGAATATCGCCCGCGACGGCGGCGGCCTCGTCCAATTGCTCGTTGCGCCACAGGGCTTCGGCCAGCGCCACTTCAATGTCCCAGCGGTCGGGCCGCAACTGCGCCACATAGCCCAACTCGCTGATCGCCGCTTCGCGCAGCCCGGCCCGCAGATGCACGTAGGCCAGGCCGCTCGGCGTGAGCCGGATAGTCGCGCCCGCGCTGCCATAGCGCGTTTGATAGAGGCGCAGGAGTTCGCCGCGCACTTCGGTGATGCTGGGGTCGATCTCAAACGCCTGTTCATACTCGGCAATGGCGACATCAACCTGCCTGCGCTCGTCGGCGATAATCGCCCGGCCCACGCGGGCCGGCACGTTTTGCGGGTCGGCGGCCAGCACATGGCTGAAAAAGCGCAAGGCTTCGTCGGCATGAGCGCGCTCAAAATAGGCTTCGCCCAGCAGCCGGTAGGCATCTAGGTAGTGCGGGTAGAAGCGCAAAATGTGCTGCGTGAGCGCAATCGCGCGCAGCGGGTCGCCGCCGGTGAGCGCCGCTTCCGCGCGGTGGTAGGCTTCGAGTAGTGTGATAGTGGTTGGTGTGCGGTTTGCCATGCGGCACCCGTCTCGCCCGCGCTACGGCGTGCTATCGCCGAGCAACAGGCCGGCATATTGAAGCAGCGTGGCTGCCCGATCAGGCGGCACGTTGGTGGTTGTCAAATAGAGCGCCAATGCGTCACGCGGCGAGAGTTCGGCCACCGCTTGGCTGCCCAGGCGCGTGCGCTGCGGCGTGTCGATCTCCCGGCTGACTGAGGCAATAAACGCCGCCTCGCCCAGCGCCTTGCGGATCTCGTCATCACGCAGCAGGCTCTCGCCTTCGGCGTTGGTCTTGATCACCACGCGCACAATCGCGTCGCGGATGTCGTCGGCGCGCGCCGCCAGGCGCTGTAGCACCGCGTCGTTGGGGTTGCCGCCGTTGGTATGCACTTCCACGGTGACAAAGCGCCGCGCTCCGGCATCGTGGAAGTCGTGGCTCACCATGCGCCGGCCCCGTGGCTGCGTTTCGTCCAGCGTGACTGTGACGAAGCCTTTCGCGTCGCGCTCCTCGCCAAAATCAATCCGCTCCAGGCTGCCGGGGTAGACCACCGGCGGGTTTTCGCTCAGGATCTGGTACTTATGGATATGGCCCAGCGCCACATAATCGAACTCCGTCCGCCGCACGAGACTGAGGGGCAACACCACATCGTCGCCTAGCATCATGGCGTGTTCCGACGACGTTTTGGCGCTGTCAATGGCGGCGTGCGCGGTGAACAGGGCGGGCACGGTCGGGTCCAGCTTTTCCGCCATGCCGTCAATGACGTGTTCAATGCGGTCCACCAGCACGCTGTTCAGTTCGCGGTGGGGCAGCGCCCGGAACTCGTCTTTGGTCAGCAGCTTGTGGTGTGTGATCCAGGGTAGCGCGACGATCTGGAGCGGTCCATGCGCCGTCGGCACCACGGTGATGCCCGGTTCATCGGCCACCCAGACGTTGGGCACGCCCAGGATGTCGAAGATTTCGACGCTATGCGCCCGCGCCCAGGCATTGGGCAGGTCGTGGTTGCCCACCAGCAGAAAGGTCGGGATGCCGGCTTCCGACAGGCGGCGCACCCGCCGGGCAAACTCGCGCTGCACGGTGGGGCTGGGGTCGCGGTTCTTGTACACATCGCCGGCCAACAACACCAGGTCAAATGCGTGATCTAGCGCGTAATCCAGGGCCGTGTCCAAGCTATGTAAAAAGTCGCCCAGCCGGCTCGACAGCCCGGTGGCGGGGTCCACCCGGCCATAGTTCTCCATGCCCAGATGTATATCGGCCAGATGTAAAATACGGATCATGCGCTGCGTTCTCCCGTCGCACAGCCGATCCCCGGCCCGCCGGGCTGGGGGCTGCTACTCGGATCATATTATGTTTAGCCGTCCCTGTCAAGCCCCTGCCGCGCACCGCCTAGTAGACGACGAGTTACACCACAAAGACACGAAGGACACAGAGATTCCTCGTGATTGTTTAGCTGTGTATGAGACAGATTGGTACGACGGGAATTTTGTCATTCTGAGCGCAGTGAAGAATCCGGCCCTACCGAAATGGAGGGGTAGGGTCACTCCTGCGGCAGCTGATACTAGGGCCAGATTCTTCGCTGCGCTCAGAATGACAGAATTTGTTGCGTGATTGCTAATGTAATGATCTAAGTTAGGACAATGAATAACTCCCCCTTCCTTCGTAGGGAAGGGGGTTGGGGGGGTTAGGTCGGCCTACTCCCGTGCTAGGGGATGGCGCTATGCCGGCGGGCGAGGTCCACGCCGAGCAAGCCCAGCAGCACCGTGTAGGGCGCGGGGTTCTCCGGGTGTAGCTCAAAGCGATTGCGCTCGAAATACTGCACCGTGTAGGTCTGGCCGTCGGTCGGGCTGCTTTCGGCGAACTCTTCGCTGATCGGGTAGCCGAAGATCGGCAGCCCGCCGTGCGCTTGCCAATAGGCCAGGAACGCGCCGCCCAACCGATGGCCCGTCTGCACGAAGTACAGGTGCGTGGCATCGCTGCTGCCGGCGCTGGCCGGGGGGAACAGGCGGTCGGCGGTGAGATCGCGGCCCAGTAGACCGAGCAGCACAGCGTAGGGCGGCGCGTTCTCTGGGTGATACTCAAAGCGGTTGCGCTGGAAATATTGCACGCGGTAGGGCAAGCCGTCGGTGGCTGAGACTTCGGTGAACTCTTCGCTGATCGGGTAGCCAAAGAGCGGCAGCCCACCATGCGCTTGCCAGTAGGCCAAGAACGGCCCGCGCAAGGTATGGCGCACCGCCGCAAAATAGGTCACGACGGGCTGCGCGGGATCGCCCACTGCGGCGAAGGGCGCGGCCGGGTCGGCAGGGGACGGAGCCAGCGTGGGCAGCACGCTCGGTTGCGCGGTGGCGGCGGGAGCGGTCTCGGCAGTGGTGGTCGGTAGGGTCGTGCCCGCTGGGCCAAAGTTGACCACCCGCACGGTGCCGGGCTGGCCGTCTAGTTCCAACGACACCGGCGCGGGCACGAGGCTGCCGTCGCGGCTGTTCAGGCCCACCGTGTAGCTGCCGGCGGACAGGTTATCGAAGTGGTAAAAGCCGGTCGGGTCCGTGCTGCCGTATTGAAAATCGCGCACCCCGTTGCCCACTTGCAGATAGACCTGCACGCCCGTCAACGGCAGGCCACTGATTGTGCCTTCGATGCGTGCGCCGGTGGCGAGGCCGGGCGATGCCGTGGGGCCCGGCGTGGTGCCGGCGAGATCCACGATCACCGGAGTTGCGGCCAGCGCGTTACTGCGTGCGCCCAGCGCGAATAACGTGCCGATGCCCGCGCCTAGCGTGGCGGGGATGCGGATGGACGTGCTGAAATGGCCGGCGCTGTCGGCCTGCCCAGTGCCCAGTTCGTGATTCTGCCCTTCCGGCCCGGTCATCCGCAGGCCCACCGCTTCGCCCGGCGCATAGCCGCGTCCGCTCAGGCTGAGGGTCGCACCCAGCAAGCCGTGGTTCGGGGTGAGTGTCAGGCCGGCGGGCAGGATTGTCGGGGCCGGCGTAGCGGTCGGCGGATCGACGGTAGCGAGGGCAGTGTGGGTCGCGGTCGGCGGGGCCGGTGTGACACTGGGCGGTGCGGGCGTGGGGCTGGGCGCAATTGCCGCCAATGCGCGCCGCAGGTTCAGCCGTCCCGCGCCGTAGTGCGGATCCCAACCGGTCGGACCGAGATCGTCGCTGTTGTCTTCGAGGATGCGCTGCACATCGTCGGCGCTCAGGTCGGGCCGCAGCGAAAGCAGCAAGGCCGCCGCGCCCGCCACCAGCGGAGCGGCGGACGACGTGCCACTGGCCCACTCATAGCCCAGATGGTCGGTACTCCAGCTGGTGCTGAGGACATCTACGCCCGGCGCGGCCAGGTCTACAAACGGGCCGTAGGACGAAAACGTGGCGGCATGGTCGTCGCGGTCGGTGGCGGCCACGGCAATCGCTTCGGCAAAGCCGCCGGGATAGCGCGGCGTGCCGTCGGGCGTGTTGCCCGCCGAAGCCACCACTACCACATTATGCTCATGCGCGTAATGCACCGCCTCTTGCATGGACGTGGACGGGTATTCGATGCCCGCGCTGATGTTGATGACGCGCGCGCCGTGATCCACCGCGAAATGGATGCCGCGCGCAAAGTCCCCGACATTGCCGCCGCCGTCTTTGTCCAGGATTTTGACCGGCATCACGCGCACATGGGGTGCGACCCCGGCCACGCCGACCCCGTTGTTGAATAGCGCGGCAACGAGACCACTGGTGTAGGTGCCGTGTCCGTTGTCGTCGCTGGAATTAGCCGTGTCGGCGACGAAGTTGTAACCGGCGACGAGCTGGCCGGCCAAGTCGGGGTGATCGGCAGCCACACCGGTGTCAATCATCGCCACAATGATGCTGCGGCTGCCGGTGGTGTAGTCCCAGGCCGCCGGCGCGCTGATCTGCGGCAGGTGCCACTGGCGCGGGTAGAGCGTGTCGTTCGGCACCAGCATCGTCTGGAGCCGCCCCTCGGCTTCGGCGTAGGCCACGCCCGGCAGGGCAGTCAGCGCGCGCACTGCGCCGGCCACATCCCGTGTACCCCGCGCCGCCCGCAGCCGGTACAGCCCCGCGTCGTCGAGCGGCTCCTCCGACTCCCAGCCCCAGGCCACGCGCCAGGGTTCCAAGACGGCCGGCCCGACCCCGGCACACAGTTGCACCAACACGGCGGATTGCGGATTGCGGATTGCGGATTGCGGATTAGCGGCTGTGGCGGTGCGGCCGGCTGCGCCGGTGGCGGCCAGTGTAGCGGCGCGGCTGGTTGCGCTCGTGCTGGGCAGCACGGCGGTCAGCAAGATCAGCGCGACGAACGCGCGCCGGATTAAGCGGTAGCGAACAAGGTGTGCCATGCGCGGATGCTCCAAACAGGCCAGGGCCGGAATGCGGCTGGCCCGACCAACCGGGCGCACGCCATGCAACAGGCCGCCGGCAAGGGGCCGGGCGCAAGTTGCAACGCTTTCTTCTTATTATACCAAAGTGTCTACGATTCTCTGTAGTGGGCTGTGGCGCATTAGGCGGCTCCCATTAGTATAACGAACGGCAGGGCCGTGGGGTGTAGCTGTTCCGTGGGGCGCGTATGGAAGCGTGGGTGACAGGGCACGGGCGACTGGAACTCGCCGCTACCGCTACGAAGC
>JALYUO010000879.1 GCA_030853735.1 Chloroflexota bacterium | reverse complement strand
CCTTCGTAGGGGAGGGGGTTGGGGGGTGAGGTCGGCGCGCGCCCTCGGTGGTTGGGCGATCCTGGGAGTGGTCGCCACGCTCACCTTCACGCCGCAGTTGATCGCCTATCGCGTGCTGGGCGGACGGTTTGCGCCGTCGAGTACGGTAGGCGACAAGTTCAATTGGCTGTCGCCGCACGCGCTGCAAGTGGCGCTGGACCCAGCTTATGGGCTGCTGCCGTGGGCACCGGTGATCCTGGTGGCGCTGCTGGGGCTACTGACGCTGGCGCGGCGCGACCGCGAGTTGGCGCTGGCGCTGGCTGTAGCCTTCCTGGCCCAGATTTATATCGCCGGGGCGTTTTCCACTTGGCAGGGCAAGAGTTCATTCGGCCAACGGCGCTTCGTCAATTGCACGGTGCTGTTTGCCGTGGGGCTGGGCGCGGCGCTGGCCTGGGCGCAGGAGCGTGGCGTGCGGCGGGTCTGGTGGGCGGCGGCGGCGGCGTTGGCCGTGGCCTGGGAGGGGGGGTTGGTGGTGCAATACGCACTCTGGTCATCGGCCCAGCGGCAAGCCGGACTGTCCTGGCCGAGCATCCTCGCCGCGCAGGTGGGTTTGCCGTTGCGCTTGCCGGGTATCGCGTGGCAATTTCTGACTGATCGCGGGGCATTCTTCAAGGGGGGGTCATGATTTCGCCACAACTGCGGGCCTTGTTGCGCTGCCCGACCTGCACAGCGGAGACCGGCGGCGCGGCCCCGACGCTCACAACGGCCGGCGCGGAGTTGGTCTGTCCGCGCTGCGAACGGCGCTATCCGCTTGCGCCCGATGGCGGTTGGGCCGACCTGATGCCGCGCGCGGCGGGCGATCTGGGCCACACCTCGCGCTATGTGGCCGATCTGGCCGAGTTCGCCGAACGGCTGGACTACCGCGAAATGGCCCCGCCGTTGCTGGGCGCGGCGGTGCGGAACCGCCTGCTGCGGCAGATGTTGCGCCTGCGCCCAAGCGACCGCGTGCTGGAACTGGGTTGCGGCAACGGCAAGTTCTTGCTGTGGAACCGCGATTTGGCCGGCCTCAGCGTCGGCGTGGACCCCGCGCCGCTGTTTGCCGATCAGGCGCTGGCCGAGCTAGACCTAGTACAGGGCGATGCACGGCTCTTGCCGTTCCCCAACCGCAGTTTCAGCAAAGCGTGGTCCATTGACGTGCTGGAACATCTCGACCACGAAGACATTCGCCGCTACTTGGCCGAAGCGTACCGCGTGCTGGCTCCCGGCGGGCTGCTGTTTATCTTCTCGAACACGCGCGAACGCGGGCCGTTTGATCCGTTGGTCAGCGGGTCGCGGCGCTTGGCGAACGGGCTGGCGCGCATCGGTTGGGCCGACCCCCGGCGCGACTTGCTACGCAAATCGGATCATGTGAAGGCGTTGGAGACCTGGGATGCCGTAGATGCGGCGGTGACGGCGGCAGGCTTCGAGATCCGGCGCGTGGTCTACTGGAACGGCGTGTTCCAGAGCTTTCTCGATAATGTGCTGCTGCGTGTGGCCGAGCGGGCGCTGGTCGCGCTGCGGGCGCGGACTGGAAAGCAAGCGGTGCCCGCTGCGACTGCCGACGCACCGCCGGCATTTCAGGATGCGCTGGGCCAGGGGGCGTTGGCGGCGCGCAGCCAGGTGCGGGAGCAGTTGGGCCGGGGCGGGCCGTTGCTGGGCTTGCTGCGGGCGGCCAGTGCCTTGATGTGGCTGGACATCGTGTTGTTTGGTCGCTTTCGCACCGGGCCGTATTTTGTCCTCTTGCGGAAGCCGCGCAGCGGCGCGTGAAGATCCTCTATGTGGCGCAGGCCATTGCGCTGCCCGGCACGTCCGGTGGGGCGATCCATGTGCAGGAGGTGGCCGGCGGGCTGGCGCGGCGTGGGCATCGCGTTCATGTCGTGGCGCGGCGTGGGCCGGGGCCGGCACCCGATTGGGCGGCGTGGGGGCCGGGCGTGAGCGGCACGCTGTTGCCCTGGCCCGATAAGCTGGCCTTGCTGGGCTATCCGGCGGTGCGGGTGGCGGCGCGGCGGTTGCGACCTGACGTGGTGATGGAACGCTACTACAACTTTGCCGGCGCGGGCGTGTTGCTGGCCCGGCGCTGGGGCATCCCGGCGTTGCTCGAAGTGAACGCGCCGATGGTGGACCCGCTGGGATCGCGCAAAGATCGACTGGACCGGCTGTTGGGTCAGCCGCTGCGCCGTTGGGCGGTGCAACAGGGCCGTTGGAGCCGCCGCATCGTCACCCCGTTGGCGACCACGGTGCCGCCGGGGGTGCCACAGGAGCGCATCGCGGCGGTGAACTGGGGCGCGAACGTGGATCGCTTCCACCCCGGCTTGCGAACGGAGCAAGTCGCTGCGCTGGCGGCTTTGCGCGCCGAGTACGGTATCCCGGCGGGGGCGACGGTGGTGGCCTTTGTCGGCAGCTTTCGCGCTTGGCATGGCGCTGAACGCTTCGTGCGGGCGGCGCTGACGCTGATTCCGCAGCAATCGGATCTCTATTTCATGGCCGTGGGCGGGGGACCGGAACTGGCACGGGTGCAGGCGTTGGCGGCGGGCCTGGGGCCGGCTGCGCGACGACTGATTTTCAGCGGCCCGCAGCCGCATGAGCGCGTGCCGTTGCTGCTGGCGCTGGCCGCCATCGGCGTGGCCCCGTTCGTGCCGGCGGCGTATGCGCCATTGCGGGCTTTTGGCTTCTACTGGTCGCCGCTCAAAGTCTTCGAGTACATGGCGATGGGCCTGCCGGTGGTCACGCCGGCTATCGCCCCGCTGGACACGATTGTGCGTGAGGGGCAGGAGGGACTGCTCTACCCAGCCGGCGACGATGCGGCGCTGACGGCGGCGATTCGCCGGCTGGTGGACGCTGCCGATCTGCGGGCGAGCCTGGGCGCGGCGGCGCGGGTACGGGTGGTGGCGCGCTATAGCTGGGCGGCGCATTGCGCGCAGTTGGAGACGATCTTGGAGGGCATGGACTGAAGATCCTGATTGCCACGGATGTGTTTCCGCCCAATTGCGGCGGCGCGGGCTGGAGCGCGTATTATCTGGCGCGGGCGTTGCGGGCGCGCGGTCATGGGATCGCCGTGGTGCGCCCGCGCTTCGTCGCTGCTATCACCCGCCCCACGCTGGTCCGCACCGCCTACGACGGGTTGCCGGTGGCTGAACTGCTGCTGCCCGGCGGCGGCCCTGCGTTGCGCCGCTTATGGACACGCAATATCATCGCCCCGCGCCACTTGCGCCGCCTGATTGCCGCCGAAGCGCGCCGCCTGGAGGCCGACCTGATCCACGCGCAGCACGCGCTGACCGTCGTTGCGTCTGTGCGTGAGGCGGCGGTTGGTCTGCGGCGGTCGGCGGTCGCCAGTCCTCACACGTTAGTCG
>JALYUO010000866.1 GCA_030853735.1 Chloroflexota bacterium | reverse complement strand
CCTCCGAAGGGTGCGCGGTGAACACCGGCTGAATCCGCAAGCGGGCGATGCCGGCGCGCAGGGTTGCATCGTCTATGCCCTGCGCGCGCAACTGGGCGACGGCGGCGGCCACCGACTCGTGCAATGGCCCCCCCACCGCCGCCCGCGCCGCCAGCGTTCGCACCCGATGATGCGTCTCAGCCAAGTTGATCAGGTGAAAATAGATGCTGAAGCCGCGAATGACGTGCAGCAGCCGCTTGCTCGATTGCCGCTCGGCCCACAGGATCAGCTTGGCATCCTGGGTCGCGTCGAACGATCCCGCCGCCCGAACGGCAATCGCCGCTTGGCGAAAATGCTCCACCGCCTCGAACACCTGCGGCCCACCCTGCTCATGCAGCAGCACGCCCACCAGGTCGCCCAGCCGCCGCACATCATCGCGCAGGCGGTCGGGTGGGGCCGCGTCGCGCGCCGCAGGCAGGGGCGATGGGTCCACGTTCATGGGGCAGGCTCCTATGGTTGGACCGGCGCGGGCGGCGCAAAGTAGGGCGGGTCCGCCGCCACATATTGGCTGATGTCTATGAAGTAGACCCGATTATCGCCCGCCGGCTGCACCCGCTCAAACACCAGCGCGGTGTCGCCGCCGTGGTCGGGCCGCGTGCGGTCGGTGGGCACCCGCTCCAGGCGCGTCAGGCGCGTGCCGGGCGCGATGTGCCCAACCGGGGCGGTCAGCGGCTGGCCGTCGCCGTCGTATTGCGGAACCGTGCTGTAGATCGAGATCGGGCGCACCGCATAGGTGTCAATCTTATTCTGCGTCGCGCTCAGATAGGCACGGGCAGCGCGGGCCACCGGCAACAGATCATATTCGTCGCGCACCCAATCACCGGCCGCGTGCGCGGCCAGATAGCGGTCCAGCAGCGCCACGCCCGCCGGCTCATGCACCGAGCCGAGCGCCCACAAGGCCAGCCGCCGGTCGTCCACGCACGCGCCCAGCAGCCCGGCCCCGATCTCCTTCAGGTCGCCGGGCCGATGGCCGTTCACCAGGTCCATCCAATGGTACACCCCACCTACCGATTGGGAACAGTCCTCCGGCTCATTGGTGGCTGTGGGGCGGACAGATTGCGGATTGCGAACTTCCGATTGCGGCGTGGCGGTCGGCGCTTGGTGGGCGCGGGTGGCTGTCGGTAGCCCGCCAGTGGCGGGCGTGGGTAGGTCCGTGGCCGGTAACGCAGTAGCCGTCGGCGCAATGGCTGTAGGGGCGCTGCTTGCTGCATCTGTGGCTGTAGCGGCATTGCCGGCCGCGCCCGTGACCGTCGCTAGGACCGCTGTCGGGGCGCTGCCGGCTGCGCCGGGGGCTGTCAAGACCACTGTCGGGGCGCTGCCGGCCGCACTCGTCGCTGTCAAGACCGCTATCGGGGCGCTGCCAGCCGCAGTCGGCGTGACCGCGTTATCGCCACACGCCGTCAGCCCCACTAACAGCCCGCTGCCCAGTAAAATCCCGCGCCAATATGCTATCCGCATCGTCCCGCCCTCCTGCGTGCAGTATAGGCTTCCATTGCGGCACCGTCAAGCGCCTTGGCATCGCTCATCAAGGTTTTCAACCACAAAGGCACAGGGAACACAACGGGATCAGCGATAGAGCTCTTCGTGTTCTTTGTGTCTTTGTGGTGTCATTCGTCGTCGCCATAACTGGCAAACCAGGGGCTATGCGTTCGCAGCGTCATGCGCCGGATTGGGCCGCTGCCGGACGGTGGGAGCGGCCTCCTGACCGCGATAGACTCGCCGCACCACGATCTCCCGTGCGCGCTATCCCCGCCCCAAGAGGTAGGGGCAGCTAATCGCGGCCAGGAGGCCACTCCCACAACGCGACGCTATTTCTCCATTTCTTGCGCCAGTGGCTACCTGCGTCCGCGCGCCGCAACTCTGTCATGATCGGCCAACCGTTTGACGGGCTGGGGGCCAGGCCGTATAATTGCAGATGCGGCTGCGGCGCGTGGGCGCACCAACCGCCTGATTTGACGAGACCTATCACTGCTTCTAGCCAGTGCTGCCTAGAGGGGGATTTTCACGCATGGACACGATGATTGCGCCCGCAACCGCGCCGGGGATCGAACCCACCGCACCTACCCCGCCAACCTATAGCGATCTGCCGGTGCGCCCGATGCCCGGCGTGGCCGACTCGCTGCTCGATCTGATCGGCAACACGCCGCTGGTGCGCCTACCCAAGCTGAACCGGGGGCTGCGACCCACGCTGCTGGCGAAGCTGGAAATGTTCAACCCCGGCAACAACGTCAAAGATCGCATCGGCATCCGTATGATCCAGGATGCCGAACGGCGCGGGCTGCTGCAACGCGGCGGCACGATTGTCGAGCCGACCTCCGGCAACACCGGCACCGGGCTGGCGATTGCCGCCGCGATCCTGGGCTACAAGACGGTGTTTGTGATGCCCGACAAGGTCAGCGGCGAAAAGATCGCCTTGTTGCGCGCTTTCGGGGCGGAAGTGATCACCACGCCGACCGCCGTGCCGCGCGAAAGCCCAGAGAGCTACTACAGCGTGGCCGCCCGCGTGACCAGCGAAATACCCGGCGCGTTCCAGCCCAACCAGTATTTCAACCAAGCCAACCCGCAAACGCACTACGACACGACCGGCCCCGAAATCTGGACGCAAACCGGCGGCCAGATTGACGTGTTTGTGGCCGGCGTGGGCACCGGCGGCACCATCACCGGCATTGGGCGCTACCTCAAAGAGCGCAACCCCAACATTGTCATTGTGGGGGCTGATCCCGAAGGCTCGATCTACACCGACGACAAGGCGCGCCCGTACAAAGTCGAGGGCATCGGCGAAGACTTTATGCCGGGCACGTTTCAGTACGACATCGTGGACCGCTGGGTGCAGGTGGGCGACCGTGACTCGCTGCTGACGGCGCGCCGCGTGACGCGCGAAGAAGGCATCCTGATCGGCGGCTCCGGCGGCACGGCGATGTGGGCGGCCTTGCAGGTGGCGCGCGACTTCGATGCGAGCAAGACGGTGGTGGTGCTGTTGCCCGACACCGGGCGCGGCTATCTGAGCAAGGTCTTTAACGACGACTGGATGCGCGAAAACGGCTTCCTGGATCGCCTGGCGACCCCGGCCCGTGTGCGCGACATCCTGAGCAACCACAACCGCGAACTGCCCGCGCTGGTCACAGTGCCGGTGACGGCCAAAGTGCGCGAAGCCATCGAACTGCTGCACCAGTACAGCATCTCGCAGTTGCCGGTCTCGCGCGACGGCGACATGAGTACCGTCCATGCGCTGGTCGGCTCGATCCAGGAGCGGTCACTATTAGAGCGCGTCTTCCGCAACCCGGAGGCGATTGACCATACGGTGGACACGGTGATGGAGCAACCGTTCCCACTGGTAGACGTGAGCGAAGAGGTGGAGCGCGTGGTGCCCGCCCTGTTGGCCGGCAACCCAGCCGTCCTAGCCGAAGAAGCCGGTCGCCCCGTCGGCCTGATCACCCGCGCCGATCTGCTGGACTTCATGGCGCGCGGCAAGACGCGCTAGGCGTAAAACGTAAAACGTAAAACGTAAGTTACTCTGGCATCTATACTGTAAGAGAAAGAAGCTGGTTCGTAACAACAGGGCCGTTTCTCCTGCAAAACGACCCTGTTGCTGGTATGGATGTGCTGCGTGATCTGTCGGCTACTCTGGCGCTGAGGTCAAGCCGTTTAGAAACTCTGTAAAGCTCTTAGCAAGCGGATAGAGGTTATCCCAGGTGGCGGGTTCCCCCTCCTCGGCCTCCATTTCGTGATCCCAGTAGTAGATCGTCCCGCGCTGCTCCCCTCTATAGGCCAAACAAATTAGATTACCACCCGGATCGTGGCCTATGGGTAGTAGCTCGGCGGGCATCCGCCCGCGCAATGTCTCTATGTGCCAGCGTAAACTGGCCCAATATGGGCCATCGTGTAGACCAGCTAAATAAGTGATCATGCCACTACCCTCAGCGGCGCTGATAAAGAATTCATTTGGCTCTGGGCGGCCACCATTGTAGGTGAGCAAAAAATCGTGCCAGTCGGCAGGTAAAGCGGTTCCCAACTGCTGCTCAAATAGGGCTAATTGCTCCGGCGCAAGGTGACCAAATTGATTAGCGTCCTCAATTATTATAGTCATTGGTAACCACACGCTAGAAAGCCCACAATCCCGGTTACTATTCGCCGCCCACTTCATGCAGCATCCAGACGTTCGGCTCGACATACACGCCCTGGTCGGCGGCGCGGTCAATGGTGATCGGGGCCAGCGCCTGGGGCACGACATAGGAGCCGCTTTCTGGAAAGCTCAGGCCGTTCCACTCCTCCCATTGGGCCACGG
>JALYUO010000865.1 GCA_030853735.1 Chloroflexota bacterium | reverse complement strand
ACATAACCCGCCCGATCCAGGGCAGCGCCCAACGGGGCGGCGGTCACCACCCCGCCCCAGCCCAACACGCAGACCAGCAGCACAGCCAACGCCGTGACCCGCAGCCCCATTCGGCGCAGCAGTGGGTTCAGTGGGCGGCTCCCGGCGCGCGTTCGTGGCGCAGGCGCAAATCGTAATAAAAGAGGGTCAGCAGGGTCAGCGTCCAGGGCAAGATCAGCAGGCGCAAGCCCAGGCTGATCAGGCGCGCTCCGGCCAGCGTCCCTACGCGCCCATCGCCGGTGGGCACCAAGCTAAAAAACTCCGCCGCCAAGTCGCCGTTCGACAGCAGACTGATCGGCAGGCTGCCCAGCAACAGCATCGTCAACGTGCGCCGGAACTGGCCGCGCACCAGTGCCCAACTGCGGCGCAGCGCGTGAACCGGCGGCGCGTCTTCCAACATCACGACCTGCACCATCAGCGACCACTTGACCACGAGAAAGATCACCAGCGCCGACACCAGCAGCAGCAACACTAGGCGCGGTAGCAGGTTCTGCGTGGGGTCGCCCAGCCCCCGTTGCAACGCGCCCATCAAGCCGCCGCTATTGGGGTCGCTGTTGATCACCGTCAGCACCAAGCTAAAGACCACCGACAGTACCACGCCTACCACGGTCAGCAAGCCGACCGTGACGATGAGCAAGGCCGAGCCGCCGAGCAGCGCCCCCAGGCGCGGCAACACGGCCCGCAAAGCGCCACGCAGGGTCAGCGTCTCGCCCTGCCCCAACGCCCGCACCTGCACGGCGATCACCGCCAGCAGCACAAAGGCCAGCACCGCCTCGACCAGGGTCAGCGCACTATGCACCAGGGTGAACACCGTGAAGCGCAGCAACCACTCTGGGGTGAGCGCCGCCGGGCCGGGGTCCAGCAGCGCCAAGACCCCCACCGTCAGCAGCAGCAACGGCAGTTCCAGCGCCACCACCGGCAGCAGAAAGGTCGCCGTATGCGCCCCATACAGCCGCGCCGCCCGCACCAACAACGCCCCTAGCGATTGCGGATTGCGGATTGCGGATTGCGGATTGGCGACGGCTGTAGGGGCGCTGCTTGCTGCGTCCGTGGCAGGGGTTGTAGCGGCGCTGCTTGCTGCGCCTGCGGCGGGCGGGATCGCTGTAGGGGCGCTGCTTGCTGCGCCCGGTGGGAGGTCCGTCACGGCGCAGGTGCCTCCTCATAGCGGGCAGGCACCGGGGCCGGGGCAGGCGCGACGGGCGCGCTGGGCCGTTCGCGGTAGGGCCAGCCACCGGAAATCGCGGCGGGTTCGAGCCCCAATTCGGCAGCGCGCCCATCCAGCGCCATCTGCAAATCAAAACCCTCCTGCCGCACGCGCAGGTCAAAATAGAGCAGCGTCATCGCGGCCAGTTGCACCGGCACATACAGCAGCGTCAGCAGCAGGCTGCTGAACTGCGTGCCAATGTTTTGCACCGCCCACGGTAGGTTGGTGAGCACCAGCACCCCCGACACCAGCGACACCGGCAGCCCCACCACCAAGCGAATCAGCAGCAACAGCAACACCACCGCAAACACGCGCCACCACGACCCGCGCACCAACTCCCAACTGCGGGCCAACGCCGCGCTCATGCTGCGCCCTTCCAAGACGATCACTTGGCTGACAAAACTCCAACTGATATAGATCCAGAGGAACAGCGGCGGCAGAAAGATGATCACAAACGACAACGACAACACGAGAATCGCGCCGGTCAGCGAACCGAGGCGCGGGCGCACGGCCTGATACGCCGCGCGGATCGTCGGCCTGCGCCCCAGGTAGCCCTCGGCAATGGTCCACGCCAGCGCCCCGGTCGCAATATTGATCAACACCGCCCCGATCACCCCGATGCCCAGGATGATGAGGAAGCGGCTGAGGAAGTCGCTGATCCAGGCCACCGCCGCCTGATTGTAGCTTTGCAGCGCATCGGGCGACGAATTAAAGGCCGGCGCTTGCGGCTGGCGGCTGATCGTCGCCGGGTCCAGCAGCCAAATATTCGCCAGTGTCAGCACCAAGCTGACCGGCACCTGCATCAGCGCCACGATGCCGACATAGGTGAAAAAGTTGTGCCGATAGAGCGCCACCGCCGTATCGAGGATCGCGCCCACCTCGCGCGGGCGCAGGCGCAGGGCCGGTCCCAGCGCGGATTGTGAACTGCGGATTGCGGATTGCGGATTAGCAGGGGCTTCCATACGCGGGGTCTCTCCTCTGGCAGCATCTTACCATAGGGTAGGGTGGCGGTGCAATGGAGCCGGCAGCGGCGGATTCAACACGGCGACACGGCCCTTATAGCTAAATGGCCCGGATACGGCAGTGTCTCCTGTAGCGGCGCACGGCGTGCGCGTGTCGAGATTGCCGCGCTGTTGGCCCTCCGTCCTATGCTTCGCAAAATCTCCGTGTCGCCGTGTCGCCGTGTTGAACCCGTCATAGTGAACACGAGCGTTACGGGCCGGGGGTGGGCACGCTGTCGAGAGGCACTAACGTTTCGCTGACGTGGGTGCCGCGCACGGCGACGCGCAAATAGTGGTAGACCCCGCCGAGCAGCGCCGGGACGTGCAACGGTTCGCCGCCGCCGCCGGTGATAATGTACGGAATATCATTGCGCGTCACGCGCGTGTAGGCGTGCAAATGGCCGGCGTAGACCGCGCTGACGTGATAGTTATCCATCAAGGCGGCAAACTCCTCGCCGCCCGCGCTGAGGGCCGACTCGGCCGGCACCGGGTAGGGCATGAAGGCAGGGACGTGCATAAACACCAGCTTCACCGGCTGCGCGGTCGCCGCCAAGTCCGCCTGCACCCAGGCCAACTCCTCGCGCGTCAGCAGCACCGCGCTATCGTCTACCAGCGTGAAATGGACCACGCCGCGGTCAAACGATTGGTGGCGCGGCCAATAACGCTCAAACGGCGCAGTCGTCTGCGACCACGCCACGTCATGGTTGCCCGGCACGACATAGACCGGCAACCCGGCGGCGGCGCTGAGGCCGGCGAAGGCCGTCATCTGCTCCGGGCGACCCTGCGGGGTCATGTCGCCCAGGTCGATCAGCAGCGCGTCGCCGCCGGCCACCGTGTCGCGCAAGATATAGCGCAACATTGGCGTGTCTTTCCAGGTGTCGCCCACCACGGCAAAGGTCCAGTCGGGCGCACCGGCGGCGGGCGCAGCCGGCGGCGGCGTGGGCCACGC
>JALYUO010000839.1 GCA_030853735.1 Chloroflexota bacterium | reverse complement strand
GAATTACTATAGCCCGTATACAACGATCATCGCGGCGGAGACTCCCCCTTCCTTCGTAGGGAAGGGGGCGGGGGGGGGTTAGGTCGGCCCGGTACAACGATCATCGCGGCGGAGACTCCCCCTTCCTTCGTAGGGAAGGGGGCGGGGGGGGTTAGGTCGGCCCGGTACAACGATCATCGCGGCGGAGACTCCCCCTTCCTTCGTAGGGAAGGGGGCGGGGGGGTTAGGTCGGCCCGGCACACCCCTAGCACCCGCAACGACACTTTACAATGCGGTTACATAAGCGTAATACGCCGCTAACGGAGCCGCAGTAGGATGGACAGTAGAGCTAGTGGATCGCTGGGCCACCGGCCGGGAGCCATAGCGGCCCGCTAGACCGCGCTGGGTGAGTGACACCCCGGCGCACCGTGATACAGTGCAAGGAGTCGCATCCCATGAAACAGCAATTCGTTCGCGCACTCGTCGGCCTCACGCTGGTGCTGGCGAGTTTTGCCGGTAGCGCCGGTAGTGCCGCCCTGGCCGCGCCGCCGATGCCGCCGGCAACCCCCGTTGCGGCGGATGCCGCCGGCGGCTGTGCTATGAACTTTAGCGACGTGCCGGCAGGCAGTTGGTTCCATGACTATGTGCAGTATCTCTATTGTACGCACGTAGTGGGCGGCTACGGCAGCGAGTTCCGCCCGACTGCGCTGACCACCCGCAGCCAACTGGCGAAAATGATCAGCTTGGCCCTCAAATGGCCGCTCACACCCAGCGGCGACCCGCACTTCACCGATGTGCCGGCCGATCATCCCTTCTATACCGCCGTCGAAGCCGCCAGCGCCCACGGCATCATCAGCGGCTACACCTGCGGCGGCACGGGCGAACCCTGTGACAGCGCCCACCGGCCCTACTTCCGCCCCTATGCCCCTGTCACGCGCGCCCAGTTGGCGAAGATGGTGGTGCTGGGCCAGGGCTGGAGTCCCGTCAGCCCGGCGCAGCCCAGCTTCAACGATGTGTCGCCGAGTAGCGTCTTCTACGGCTTCATCGAAGCCGCTACCGCGCAGGGCGTGATCAGTGGCTACGCGAACGGCGGCTTCGGTCCGGCGGCCTCGGCCTCGCGCGCCCAGCTCGCCAAGATGCTGACCATCACCCTGACCCCGCCCAACTTCGATCAAAGCGATAACGAGTCCGAACTCGCCGCCGAAGACGATAGCGCCGAACCGTTGCCCGACGACCTGGACCCGGCGGCGGATAGTGTGGGCTTGGTCATGGCGGCGGATCGCAAGGCACTCAGCGTGGCCGCGAACGCCACGATCAGCGGCACACTGCTCACCAGCGATGGTAACCCGCTATTTGGCGCGACCGTGGCCGCCCGCCCCCTGACCGGTGGCAGCGTGATCACCACGACCACCGACAGCGCCGGCAGCTACAGCTTGAGCGTGCCGGCGGGCAGCTATAATGTGCGCGCCGCGCTGTTGGACAGCTTCTACCCCGTGACCGCCAACCCGGCTAACCCGGTCGTCGTCGCTGACGGCGGCAGCGCGGTGGCGAGCTTCCGCCTGACCGAGGGCGGCGTGATTGCCGGCACGGTCGCCGACAGCACCACCCATAGCCCGGTCGCGGACGCACGTACTTGGGCCGTCACCAACGTGTTGCCGCCCCAGGCGTATGCCGGCAGCTCCAGCGACAGCCAGGGCCAGTACCGTATCGTGGTGCCGGCGGGCGTGTTGCACGCCTGGGCCGAGAAAGATAGCGCCACCTATCCGCGCACCCCCTCGCTCGCCGGTCCCGCGATCACCGTCACCGTTGGTATGACCACCACGGCCAACTTCGCCCTGACCCCCGGCGGCGTGGTCGTCGGCCACATCACCGACGCAAGCACTGCCGCGCCCCTGCCGGGGTCGCGCGTCTGGGCACGGCACGATCCGTTGGCGACCGCCTACGGCGCGCCGCTCACCGATAGCGCGGGCGCGTATCGCCTAGTCATCCCCGGCGGCACCCCCCTGCGGCTCCACGCGCACAACATAGATGGTCTCTACCCGCGCACGCCCTACAGCGACAACCCGATCAGCGTGACCGTCGGCCTGACGATCACCGCCGACATCGCGCTAACCAAAGGCGGGCTGATCCAGGGCATCATCACCGGCGCAGACAGCGGGCTGCCGCTGGCCGGGGCACGCGCTATCGCCCACCAGCCGGTGGAGCAACGCTACTGGTCGTGGTGGAGTGATGCTCACGGGCAGTACCAAGTGGTGGTGCCGGCGGGCAGTTGGAACCTGTTTGGCCGCTCCGACTGGCAGGGCTACTACCGCACTCCGGCGGCCAACAACCCGATCAGCGTCACGGTCGGCAGCACGGTCAGCGTGAACTTGGCGCTCGGTCGCGGCGCGATCATCCAGGGCCGCGTGACCGATGCCGCCAGTGGCTCGCCCTTACCCTACAGCCATGTCTGGGCCAATCAGCCCGGCCCCGATGGACCCAACTACGGCTGGCCGATTACTGGGCTGGATGGTCGCTATCTTCTCGCTGTGCCGGCGGGCACCTGGGGCGTGTATGCCCGCAACGATCAACAGGGCTATCCACGCACCGGCTACCCCAGCAACCCGATCACGACCACGGTGGGCAGCACCTATACCGCCGATATCGCCATGACCCTCGGCGCGATCATTCACGGCACGCTGACCGA
Source organism: Chloroflexota bacterium (assembly GCA_030853735.1). Classification (GTDB taxonomy): domain Bacteria; phylum Chloroflexota; class Chloroflexia; order QHBQ01; family JAICKM01; genus JAICKM01. The sequence goes on along the minus strand of JALYUO010000839.1, from coordinate 1,035 downwards.
TGCCGATAGCGGCGCACCGATCCAACTGGCTCATGTTTGGGCGCGTGCGCCGGGCGGCGGGCTGGGCTACGGCTCGCCGCGCACCGACGAGCGCGGCCGCTACGTCCTATCGGTGCCCGCCGGCACCTGGCGCTTAATGGCGCGCGATCTGGATCAGTTCTACCCGCGCACCGCCTATCCCAACAACCCCATCACCACGACGGTCGGCTCCGCCACAGTCGCCAGTTGGACTATGCGGCGCGGTGGCCTGATCACGGGCCAGATCACCGACGCGGCGACAGGGGCCGGTCTGCCGTTGGCTCAGGTCTGGGCGCGCGCGCTAGACGGCAATGTACACGACAGCGACTATACGCGCAACGCCGACGGCACCTATCGCTTGGTGGTGCCGGCGGGCGACTACAACCTGCGCGCCGCCGACGTGTTGCAAGGCTACCCCAGCTTGGTCTGTCCGCTCAACCCGGTTCATGTGGTGCCGGGCGGCACTACGCCGGCCAGTTGGGCGCTGACGCGCTGGTAAGCTAAAGCTGCTGCCCCGCGCGGCGACGGCGGATCGGGATTGGCTGCATTACGGGCCAATCCCGATCCGTCGCTGCTTTCGCGGCACAGGCCATGCGGATGGTGCGTGGAGGGGGTAGCAGGATCATGTCAACTAGCCCAGCCGGTCTCCAATCCATCAGCGTGAACGGCACCACCCTGCATTACGTCCTAGCCGGAGCCGGGCCGCCGCTGGTCTTGGTCCACGGTGGGCTAGGCGACTGGCGCACTTGGCGCGCCCAACTCGCCGCCTTCGCGCCGCATTACCGTGTGCTGGCCTATAGCCGCCGTGGGCACTATCCCAACCCGTGGCCCGCCGATTACACCGCCTGCACGCCCGCCTTGCACGCCGCCGACTTGGTCGCGCTGATCGCCGCCCTGGACCTCGGCCCGGCGCATTTGATCGCCAATTCCTACGGCGGGCTGGTCGCCCTCGCATTGGCTCAAGCGCAGCCCGCCCTGGCGCGAACGCTGGTGCTAGGCGAGCCACCGGTCCATACC
>JALYUO010000828.1 GCA_030853735.1 Chloroflexota bacterium | reverse complement strand
GGTGAGGTCGGCGGGCTGCGGCACCACGGCGGCGATGCGCGCCCCGGCGGCCAGGCGCAGCGGCAAGTGCCCCGCCGTGTCGCGCACCAGGGTCACGGCTTGCGCGGCGACAGTGGCGGCTAAGGCTTGATGATCCGCACAGGCCACTACTTCCAACCCCGGTTGGGGCTGCTCCGCGATCCAGGCTTTCAAGGCCAGCACGCGCGCTGCCGCCGCCTGCACGCGCTCTGGGTCCAACAAGCCGCGTTGGGTGGCCTGTAACAGCCCGCTATAGACCTCGGCATGGCCGGCTGGGTCGTCGGTCAGCAGCAGCAGATCCACGCCGGCGGCGATGCTTGCCAGCGTATCCACCAGCAGCCCGCGCCCCTGGGTGATGGCCCCCATGTTCATCGCGTCGCTGACGATCACGCCGTCAAAGCCCAGGTCTGCGCGCAGCAGCCCGCGTAAGATCGCCGGTGATAGCGTGGCCGGGTTGTGGTCGCCGGTCACGGCGGGCACGGCGATATGGGCGGTCATCACCAGGCGCACCCCGGCCTGCACGGCGGCGGCAAACGGCGGCAGTTCCACCGCCCGCAGCCGTGCCATGTCATGCGCCACCACCGGTGTGCCCAGGTGCGAATCGGTGGACGTGTCGCCGTGGCCGGGGAAGTGCTTGACCGTGGCGGCCACGCCTGCGGCCTGTAAGCCGCAGATCAGGGCGGCGGTCAGCCGGGCCACCGCCACCGGGTCGCCCCCGAACGAGCGCGTGCCGACCACCGGATTGTGTACGTTGCTGTTCACATCGCCCACCGGCGCGTAATTCACGTTCACGCCCATCGCCGCCAGTTCCCGCCCGATGGCGCGACCGGTCTGCTGCGCTAAGTCGGTGGACCCGGTCGCGCCAAGCGCCATGTTGCCGGGGAACTCAGTCGTGCCGGCCAGCGCCATCAGCGTGCCGCCTTCCTGGTCGGCTCCGATCAGCAGCAGTGGCTGCCCCGTCGCGGTGGCGGCGGCCTGCAACGCGCCGGTCAGCGCCCGCACCTGGGCCGGATCGGCCACATTGAGCGAACGAAACAGCGTGATGCCGCCGCTAGGGTGGTGCCGCAACGTGGCAAGGATGCCCGCCGACGGCGTAAGCCCAGTGAAGGCCAGCATCAACTGGTGCCCGACCGCCTGTTCCAATGGGAGCGCCTGCACCGGCTTCATCGCTCGACTCCTGCCTGCGTGGAGGTTAGCAAACTCTGGCCGGCCAGGGTGATCGCGCCCCACGGTCCCGCGTCATAGCCGGCGGGCACCAGTTGCAACAGGTCGGGAGGCAAGAGCGTGCGCGCCAACGCCGACTGGCGGCGCATCTGGCCCAGCGCCTGCTGGATGGGGTGCAGGAACGCCTCGCCCGCCGCCGCAACCCCGCCGCCAAAAACGATGCGCTCCACATCATAAGTCATCATGATCGCTTGGCAGGCCCGTGCTAGATAGCGCCCGGCGCGGCGCAGGATGGCTTGCGCGGTCGGGTCGCCGGCGGCGGCAGCGGCATAGACCGTAGCGGTAGTCACGTCGTCTGCCGCGCCTAGCAGCCCGGTGGGGTCGGCGGCGGCGGCTTGGCGACCTGCGGCGGCGATAGCCGGGCCGGCGGCCAGGGTTTCCAGGCAGCCGCGCAGGCCGCACACGCAGAGCGGCCCGGCGGGGTTGAGAACCAAATGGCCGATTTCGCCGGCCATGTTATGCGCGCCGCTATAGAGCCGCCCGTCGAGGATCAGCCCGGCGGCGATGCCGGTGCCGACGCTGACGTAGGCTAGGTTGCGGGTGAGGACGTAGCTGGGGTGGCGTTGCAAGCCGATGGCCGCCAGCCGCACATCGTTCGCCAGGAAGCAGGGCATGCCCAGCGCCGCCGCCAGCCGTGGCCCGGCGGGTAGTTCCTGCCACTTCAGGTTGACCGCATGGCGCACCACGCCGGTCTGGGGGTCCACTTGGCCCGGCACGCCCATGCCAATGGCGGCCACGGCGGATAGGTCGGCTCCTGCGGCCTGCACCGCTTGGCGGATGGCGGCAGCAATGCCTGCCAGCGTCGCGTCGGGATGGTCCAGCACGGTCGGCATGACCACGCGCGCACGCACTTGGCTGCGCGCATCCACCACCAGCACGCCCACTTTGGTCCCGCCCACATCCACGCCCACCAGCAGTGGCCGTTCCGCATCATGTATCATCGGCTTTCGCTCTCCCCGGCCACCTTCAAGCCCAGCTCACGGGTCAACAACAGCACGGCGGCCCCCTGGATCACGCTGTTGGGCAGATAGGGCGCGACTGTGACCGTCGTCGCCTGGGCCAGCGTCGGCAGCGCCCGCACGCGCATCTCGGCTTCAATCGCCACCCGCAGCCGTTCGCCAAACTGGGCCACCGGCCCGATCACCACGATGCGCTGGATATTGAGGATGCCGATCAGCGAGGCGGCGGCCATGCCCAGATAGCGTCCCGTCTCGGCGATCAGGCCACACGCGCTCGCGTCACCGGCCTCGCACGCGGCTTGCACCGCCGCGACCGTTACCCCGGCCGGGTCGCCCCCCGTCAGCGCCGCCGCCCGCCGGCTGATGGCTTGGGTGCCGACCACCGTTTCCAGGCAGCCGTAGTGCCCGCAACGGCACAGGTCGCCGCCCTCAACGACCCGCACATGGCCGATTTCGCCCGCGCCGAAGCCGTCGCCCTGAAACAGCCGCCCGTTCAGGATCAGCCCCGCGCCCACTCCATGCCCAACGGTGAGGACCACCAGATTTGCCAAATTGGCTTCCTCGCTCGCCATATAGTGGGCCAGCGCGGCCAATTGGCTGTCGTTGGCGAGATAGATCGGCAGCTTGTAGCGTTCTTGCAGCAGGCGACCCAGCGGCAAGTCCTGCCAGTCCAGGTTGACGGCGCGCAAGACGATGCCGTTCGCCGTGTCCACCAAGCCCGGCGTACCGATGCCGATGCCCAGGATCGGCTGATCGGTGGTCGCCAGCAGCCGGTCAATCAAGCTGTAGACATGAGCCACTGCGTCCGGCCCGTGGCGGCTGGCAACCGGCAGGCTCGCCGTCTGCACCACCTCGTTCCGCAGGTTCACCACCGCGCCGCGAAACTCGTCATTCGCCAAATCCAGGCTGATGATGTGCCGCGCGTCGTTGACGATGCTCAACAGGATCGGCGACCGCCCCCCGACCGACGGCCCATAGCCGATCTCCGTCACCAAGCCGCGCCCCTGCAACTCCGTCACCAGATCCGAGACCGTGGTGCGCGTCAGGTGGGTGCGGCGGGCGATGTCGGCGCGGCTGGTTTGCCCCAACTCATAGATGGTCTGCAAGACTAACTGGCTGTTGAAGGTCTTAGTCTGTTGCTGCGTGGCTTTCTGCGCGACTGCGGGCATTGCTGGCTCCACCTAGCGATTGTCCAGTTAGTCCATTGGATTTACAAAGTTAATAATAGCACGGTTTCCGGCGGCTGTCAATAGCGCGGACCCGCCATCTATTCCTAACGAGACATAAGGCGGTACTCGCAAGTTCCTGGAACCTGTGGGGTGTAGTCGCGCACAGCGGTGCGCCGTACTCGTGAGGGATGGTCCACAACTACCGCATTCGCTTTCAGGTGTAGTCGCCCAGCGGGTGGATCACCATCAGCCACGGGTGCGGAGCGGAGCCCCCGCCTCCTCTTGCGCCCTATGCGGCGACGCATTGGGCGGAGTAGTTACCTCGCTTTTAGCGGTGGCCTGAGTAGTTACGGCAAAAGTTCTTAGCACACTTTCTGAGTACCTATCAGAGAGGCTGCTTGATCTGCATTACGGAACTATCAACCTGCATTAAAGACTGCTTGTGATGGCAAAAGGGAACAATAAGCTGAGTGAACTCTTCCTGAAACGCTCTATTTTGGAACTTCATAACTCAGATTTCTCTACTCACAGAAAATATTATTGAAGCATATTATAAGCGGCGATGATCTATTAGCAACACGATATTGTCCACATATTAGGAGAATTGTCGGGTTGTCAACAGAAGCTGCGTGGGCTATAATATGGCAACTTTAACCAACAAGCAGGAAAGAGACGCGGTATGCTGCACTGCATAGGGCAAAGAACAAGAAGTTACCTCTGCGCCGCGCAGAGTTGCTTAACGGAGTCGTGCCATGTTGAGCGGGACGCGAACAACGGCGGATCTAATTACCCATATAGCAGCGGAGTTGGTACAAGGCTACAGGTGGCAGTCTATAACGGAGCTACTATTGGTGAACGGCGCACACCAAGCACAGGCAGATCGCGGCTTGGCCTCTGCGGTGCCGGCAGTGGACGAGGTGCGGCAGTGGTGTTTGCAAACAGCCGGTACCATGCTTTACCAAGGCTGTAACCACCAGCCCCGCGACGAAGTCGCCTATCGTGACCTTTACCACTATCTGCTGCTCCACGCTCCTATGCTGCCCCCGACCCATCCCAGCGTGGAGTGGGTAGACTTGGTGCAGGAGACATTGCTGGACATCTATCGCCAACCTGCGGCCTGCCGCGTACCTGCGGCGTTTTTGGCGTGGGCACTGACGATCTTGAAGCGCAAAGGTGCCCGCAGCTGGGACCAGCGCGGGCATGACAGCCTCGACAAGGCACAAGCGGCAGAGGAGGCCGCCCTTGAACAGCCGGATCAACGCGACCGCCACAAAGACCCTTTGGGGGATCAAGAATTGCTGCGCGTGCTACATGACTGCCTGGATGACGATGAGGAACGGGGTTGGGCCGTCTGGCATTTTTATGTCGGGCTAAAACGACGCGAGTGGGCGATGGCCTTCGCGGGGGGGTTGCGCCAGTTCGACCGCCTACAACGGGTAGTCATCGGCAAGTTGCGGCATTGTGACCTGTTTTTGTCGTTTATGGTTCGTTAGCCTTGCGCTACGAATCAAAGGACACCGCATTGGCAGCAGACGAACAATCAAGGCGGTCAGGAGATCGGTCCCACCGCGCTAGTGGATCCGCCGCTGATAGGCAGGCACGGCTGCGGGCTACAGTGCTGGGCATCCCCCCGCCCGCGCTCGCAGACAGTACCGACTATGCACGCTACGAGGCGCTGCTGCCACTCTTTTTAGCCGGCGCAGTATTGCCCGGCAGTACCGATTACACTTGGTTTATGGGCTTCCTCACGGAATGGCCGTTTTGTGCGGCAGAGTACACGGAATTGCAGCGGCTATTCCTCGATCCCCCTAATACGGCGGGGCTGATCGTAGCCGCTGATCTGGCCTTTCTCCGACCCGCAACGCAAGGCGCACGCGCAGAACCTGCGCCGGCTATCGTCAGCTTGGCAGATCTGCGAC
>JALYUO010000792.1 GCA_030853735.1 Chloroflexota bacterium | reverse complement strand
TCCTTCGTAGGGAAGGGGGTGGGGGGGTTAGGTCGGCCAGCCGTGTCACCACCTCGGCATCGGCGGCGGGCACCGGGTAGCTGGGCAGGTCGGCGGGAGCCACCCAGCGGTAGGCTTGCCCCCACAGCAAGCGCAGCGCGCCCACCGGCCAGTCGCACGTATAGAAGTAGAGCCGCACCTGTAGCCCATCTGGGTGCAGGTAGGTGGTGGTATGGTACAGGTCGCCGACCGCCACCGCGATGTCTAGCTCCTCACGCAGTTCGCGCACCAGCGCCGCCGGAGCCGTCTCGCCCGGCTCCAACTTGCCGCCGGGAAACTCCCACAGCCCGCCCAGTTCGGCCTCCGCCGGGCGCTGCACGAGCAGAATGTGGCCCGCCCGCCAGATGATCGCGGCGGCGATGGTGATGGTACGGTGGCTAGGCGGGTTCGGCTGCATAGGGAAACCTTATCCGATTAGGCCGCGTTTGGCAAGGGCCAATAACCTGCGCTAGATTGCACCACAAAGCCACAAAGCACACGAAGATTTGCGATACCGTGATCTATTCCCCAGAAAAGCACTGCGACACACAGAAATATATAATCCCAAAAACTTTGTGTGCTTTGTGGCTTTGTGGTGCTATGCGTCGCCCGGCGTGGCCTGACAAGCGGAGCCAAGCGGAGTATAATAGCAGCGAACAAGCGGTGCCGGTGCCTATATGCTGCGGTTCTACCCAGCCCTCCTGGGGGGCTAGAAAGTGGTTGCCCGATGGTTCCTCGTCTGCGTTCCGGCCTTGCCGCCCTGCTCCTGCTGCCCGTGCTGGCAGCCTGCGACACGGGCGATATGGCACCCGCAGTGCCCACCGCCGTGGTCGCACCCACCGCCCTGCCCAGCGCCACCGGCGAACCGCCCACCGCTACCGCCGTGCCCACGGTCCTCACGCCCGCCGCGATTCAGGATGATCTGCAAGCGGTGGTGGACACCGAGCGCCGCGCCGTTCTCGGCAACAGCCTCGATGCCTTTATGAACGTGATTGACCACGGCGACCGCGAATGGTATAAGTTCGAGGAAGACGAGTTTGCCAACGACAGCGACCTGACCGGGCGGCTGGACTGCCTCGCCAATATCCGCATCGGGGCCGGCGGCAACACCGCCGAGGCCGATGTGGCCCTCGACTCGTGCCCTGGGCGCTACAAAGTCGGGATGTTTTTTCGCCTAGTCGAAGGGCATTGGCTCCATTCGCAGCCGGGGCTGGATGAACAGGGGCCGCGCGCCACCAAAAAGATCGGCCCGTTTCGCGTCACGTATCACGAAATGGAAGAGCCGTACCTCGCCACACTGCAACATTTCGCGCCCGCCGTCTATGACCGCGTGAGCAGCGTGCTGAATATGAAGCAGTTGGACGTGGATGTGGATCTGCTGTCGCGGCCCACCGATATGCCACGCGGCGCGTTCACCACTATCGCCCTCTATAATCCCATCAATGCGCGGATGTCTATGCTGTCGCCGCGCTTCTGGCCCAACGGCGACGGCACCGAAGCGGCCCTCGACGACCAGGTGCGGACCACGCTGACGCACGAGTTCACCCACCACGCGGTCCGCACGGCGGCGCGGCTCAATGTCCCGCACTGGCTCAACGAGGGCATGGCGGTCTATGTTTCGCAGGAAAACCCCACGCGCTATGTGCGCGACAACCAGCAATTGGCGCTGGCCGGCAAGCTGCAACCACCCGCCGCCCTGGATGCGCTGCTGCAAAACGGCGATGCCGCCGAGATCGGCTATGCCGAGGGTTACGGCTTTGTCCACTATCTGACCGCCCAAGCAGGCGACACTGTGCTGGCCCCGCTGCTGCAAGCCTTGAACGAAAGTGGCGACCTGAACGCCGCGCTGAAAACCGTCACCGGCAAAGGCTTAAGCCTCTGGTGGCAAGCCTGGACCGCCAGCCTGAAAGAGTGAAAGAGTGAAGGAGTAGTGAAGGAGTAAGGTACGCCAATGACGAACACGGGTTCTGCTGAACAAGAGTGCTTAACGTGCCGGTCGCTGACGGGCGAGGCGCGCATTTCACCCGGCCCGCCCATCCATACCGGTCGCTACTGGGTGATCGAACACGCCTACCCCTGCGCCATGCGCGGCTGGCTGGTCCTCATTCTCCAGCGCCACGCCGAAGCCTTGCACGAACTGACCGCCGAAGAATGGGTCGAGTTCGCCGACCTGCAACGGCGCACCGTTACCCTGTTGCGCCAGACCACCGGCTGCAAAAAAGAATATCTGGCCGCGTTCACCGACAAACCCGGCTTTCCGCACCTGCACATCCATCTGGTCGCCCGCTCGCCCGCCCTGCCCGACGAGCTACGCGGCGGCCAGATTTTCACGCAACTCAACGTCGGCCCGGCCGAAGCGGTGCGTCCCACCGACCTCGCCGCCTTTTGCGCCAAGTTGGCCGAGGCGTTCCTCGGCACCGCCGAACCGAAGAAGAAGTAAACCGCTGTAACAACGCGCCTCCGCCACTCGTATCTTACTACAGGAGCGTTGCTGAACCGATGGACAATCCGCAAGATGATCCTGTAGCCGCGTTTCTGGCCGCCTACAGCCCCAACGTCGCGGCCACCGCGCTGGCGGTGCGGGCGTTGGTCCGCGAACTGCTGCCCAGCGCGCAGGAGAAAGTGTATCTGGGCTGGCACGCGATCTGGATCGGCACCGGCCCCAAGATGGCGGATCAACTGTTCGTCATCTCCCCGCTCACCGGCCGCGTCAACCTCAACATCCGCGATGCCGTGCGCCTGCCCGATCCCGCCGGCCTCCTACGCGGCACCGGCAAAGCGATGCGCCACATCAAGCTCACCCAGCCCGATCAGGTTGCCACCCCCGCCGTGCGCGCCCTGATCGCGGCCGCCGTGGCGCAGGCGCAAACAGCAGCGCAAGAATAGGAAGCGCCTGTGTCCACCACGCTTACCGCCCGCCCCACCCCTGCCGAAGACAACAAACTGCGCTTGGCCGACCGTGCGGTGCATGACTGGTATCGCTTCGTCCTCGCCTTCCCGCCGCATTTGGTGCGCGACTACTTGGCTCGATTTGGCGTGGAGCCGGGGCAACAGGTGTTGGACCCCTTTTGCGGCACCGGCACCACCCTGGTTGAGTGTAAAAAGCGGGGCATCGCCAGCCTGGGGCTGGACGCGAATCCGATAGCCCAGTTTGCCGCCCGCGTCAAAACCGACTGGCAACCCGATCCCGCCGGCTTGCTGGCCCACGCGCGCGCGGTCGCCGCCACCGCCGAGGAGCATTTGGCCGCCGACGGCATTGAGGACAATCCCCTGCGGCCCCTCGACTCGCTGCCGGCGTTACAAACCTTGCCGCCGGCCGCCGCCGCCTTGCTCCTGAAAGGATCGATCAGCCCGCTCCCGCTACACAAAACGCTGGTGCTATTGGACTGCTTAGATCGGCACGCTGATGCCCGTTATGCCGACCACGAGCGGTTGGCGCTGGCGAAGGCGGTGGTCCAACAGGCCAGTAACCTGCGCTTTGGCCCCGAAGTGGGGGTGGGACCGGCCAAAGCCGATGCCCCGGTCGTGTCGGCTTGGCTGGCCGAGGTGCGCTCCATAAGCGAGGATCTGGCCGTCGTCCCGGCCAACCGCGCCGCTTGCGCGCAAGTCTGGGCACAAGATGCGCGCCATCTGCCGGGCGCGATTCCGTTGCAATCCATAGACGCGGTGATTACGTCGCCGCCTTATCCCAACGAAAAAGACTACACCCGCGCCACCCGCCTGGAGTCGGTCTTGCTTGGTTTTATCACGGACCGCGCCGACCTGCGCCGGCTCAAACAGGGGCTGCTGCGCTCCAACACCCGCAACGTCTACAAAGGGGACGACGATGGGCAGTGGATTGCTGCCTTCCCAGAAATCGCGCAACTGGCCGCGCAAATTGAGGCGCGGCGCATTGAACTGGGCAAAACATCGGGGTTCGAGCGGCTGTACGGCACCGTCACCCGGCTCTACTTCGGCGGCATGGCCCGCCACTTAGCCGCCTTGCGCCCGCTGTTGCGCCCCGGCGCACACCTCGCCTACGTCGTCGGCGACCAAGCATCCTACTTCCGCGTGCCAATCCGCACGGGCCACTTACTAGCGACCATCGCCGCATCGCTAGGCTACACCCTAGTCAGCATTGACCTATTCCGCACCCGCCTCTCCACTGCCACCGGCGATCAATTGCGCGAAGAAGTGGTGGTTCTGCGCTGGCCGGGCGGCACTTATTAGCCGCTAGAAAGCAAAAGCATGACTGATCCCCTGCCGCTCAGCGGCGATCGCGAAGATGTTGCCGAGCCTAGAACGGCTAAACAAAAACGCCTCTATGCTGCTATTTTGGAGCAGGTGTTTTTCAAGCACTTCAACCAGGGAGAGCGCGATTTTGTATTCACCCGCAGTGAAATTGCCGAGGCGGCTACCGAACTGGGCCTCGCTGCGCCGAAAAATATAGGCGATGCCCTGTATAGCTCCCGCTACCGCAGTGGGCTACCCGCCGTTGTGCAAGAGACCGCCCCGGCCGGTGAACAGTGGATTGTATTGCCTGCCGGCACGGCGCGCTACCGAGTCACGACGGTTGAGCAGGGATTAGCGACCATTGTTCCGCGCTCCGGGTTAGCTGTGACCAAGATCCCCGACTCCACGCCCGGTCTGATCGCGCGGTACGCCCTGACGGATGAACAATCGCTGCTGGCGAAGCTGCGTTACAACCGCCTGATCGACATTTTCACCCAACTGACTTGTTACACCTTACAAAGCCATCTACGCACCAGTGTCGCCGCGCTGGGCCAAGTCGAAACCGATGAGTTGTACGTGGGGCTGGATAGCTGGGGCACGACGTAGTGCGCGCCGATCCAAGCGAAGGGCGGTGGAGATCGCCTGAGCATTGTCCAGATCATGCAAGATGTGGCGCTCTGTCGGGACAAGTTCCCGCAACTGATCTGCCGGCCCATCGCCGCGCAATTTATGCCCAATGGAGCCATCGCCCTGATGATGTTCGTGCCCGACGACAGCAAAGTGGGCGTGGCGCTCGGCACAGAAAAACACTACCGACTGGTCCCACCCCTGGAGCTAACCACCGCCGAATTGCAATCATATCGCACCCTGGCCCAGCAATTTACGCCATGAAATACCAAACCTGTGCATCTCCCCCTTCCTCTGTAGGGAAGGGGGTCGGGGGTTAGGTCGGCTCAGGGTTCTTGCATCTAAATGGGGAGCCGGGGCGACTGGAACTCGCCGCTACCGCTACGAAGCCCGCCTACGCGGGCTAGGAATTGGCAGTGAATGGGCGGATTTACAGTCTGCCCCGTGCAGCCCGCCTACGCGGGCTAGGAATTGGCAGTGAATGGGCGGATTTACAGTCTGCCCCGTGCAGCCCGCCTACGCGGGCTAGGAATTGGCAGTGAATGGGCGGATTTACAGTCTACCCC
>JALYUO010000725.1 GCA_030853735.1 Chloroflexota bacterium | reverse complement strand
GGCCAGCACAGTGGTCAGGACACTGGGCACCGGCGGCGCACTGGGCAACGAAGCGGAGTCGGTGGTGGGGAAGGGGTCGGCGGGATCGTCACCATCTGCCGTAAAAGCGGCTTGGTTCGGCAATTCGCCGGCGGCTTGGCCCGTTGCGGGATCACTACCTGCGGCGGAGTCGTTGCCTGTTGGGGCACCCGTGGTGGGGTCTGGGACCGGAGTTTCGCTGCGACGCGGGCGCAGTTGCAGGATACGCGCTCCGGTCTGCGGTGGGGCCGCATCACCATCTGGGGGTAGCGCCGTCGCCGGCAGGGGCGTGGATGGGTGCGGGGGCCGGGGCGCGGCAAAGGGCACGTCGGCAGACGCAGCGGGCTTGTAGGTGACGGTGGATGCGCTGCCAGGGGGCGGCGGGATGGGCCACACTTCGGCTTCGGGTGCCCACGGCGGCGGCGGCGGCAGGGTGATGGGGCCACTGCCGCGGCGCGGCGCAGGTGTGTCGGCCATTTCGACGGCTAGGGCGTGGGCTTCGGGCAATCCGGCCCCATGCGCTAGGTTGTATAGATACTCTACAGCCTCGGCGGCGCTGCGCCCCGGCAACGCGCCGGCCAGTGCCTCCTCGTCGAGCAGGGGGGCCAGGGTGCTGGAACAGAGCAGCAGCAGGTCGCCGGAGTCGAAGCGGCGGAAGGCGAAATCGGCCTCCACTAACGGCGCGGTGCCCAGCGCGGGGGCGGGATAGAAGCTGCCGACCGGCTCGCCGTCGCCGTTGAGCGCTGCGCCCGCCGGCGACCAAATGATGGGCCGGGGATAGGCATGGACCACGCCGCCGTGCAGCCAGAGGATAAGGCCCGGTCTGAGTTGACATAAGTATAACTGACCGGGGCGAACGATGGCCGCGCTGAGGCCGACGCGGATCTTGCGCGGTCGCCCGGCGGGGGGGTCGCCGGCGGCCAGCACTTTGCGGTTGTAGGCGATGAGGCTGGTGTTGGCCTTGTTGAGGGCTGCGCCGAGGCTGGTGGTGAGGCTGGGCGAGGGGTCGGCGTAATATTCGTGGGCCAGGGTGGCATGGGCGAGGCCGCAGGCTTCGCCGCCGGTGGCGGGGTCGCCGGCCGGTTCGGTGACGATGTAGAGTGCGCCTTTGCGCTCCTGGGCGCTGCCGCCGGGAGCAATGGCGGCTAGGCAGTCGCCCGCGTCGTGGCGGATGCCTCCGATGAGTTGAAACTGGCTGACGGCCGGCGATCCGGCCGGGCGGGGTCGGGTCATGATCGCTCCTGGGGCGGCGGGGCGCATCGTCACGATTTGCCCGCTCTTGGGCCTATTGTACGCGAGGGCCGCCGCCTTGTCAACGGCTGACCTCTCCCCCCAACCCCCGCTCCTAAAGGGAGAGGGGGCGAATGCGGAGGTTGCTGCTGCGGATTGGTGGCGGGGTTGGCTGGTCATGGGGTGGTCCTTTCTTGGTGGGCGGGGTGGGTCGTTATTTTTACCCCTCTATATATAATGACATCGAGGAGGGGGGTCAGAGGACATGGAAAAATTAGGGCTTGTATAAGGCACAATTTTTGTGAGGATTTTCACAATATTGGCGAAAGGGGTTGATATTTCACTATTTATTGAACGATTTATAAGCTAGGAGGGCGTTTTTGATCCGCGAAGGGCCGCGAAGAGGCGCGAAGATGACAGACGGAGGTTTTTGATCCGCGAAGGGCCGCGAAGAGGCGCGAAGAAGCGCGAAGATGATGAAGAAGACCCGATTGATCCACGAAGGAACACGAAGAGTCACGAAGAACGATCGCGTGATCCGCGCAGGCCGCGAAGAAACGCGAAGAAGACGAATGGATCAGCTGGCTGGGTCCGTAGGGGTGTGCTGCGCCTCCCACTCTCGGCTGTGTCCCCGACTGCGGCTGTGCATGATGATGCTTCTACCGAACGTGGTGCCCATGCCCTGATCTTGGGCTGTCTCAATCTGCACAACTAGATAGCGTTTATCGGGGCTGGGGGCGCTGCGGGCGTAGAAGAAGCCTTGCGCGGTGGGGTCGCCGGGCACGGTCCAGAGGCTCCAGGCCAGGGGGTCAGCGGCGTGGCCGGCTTGGCGGGTCCAGCCGGCGGCGGTCAGTTGGGCGGCGAAGTGGGCTTCCAGAGCGCTAACGGGTTGATCCGTCATGGCGGTGGCCTCGGAAGACCAGCGATCCTTGCTGCCGCCGCCGCCGGCGGGCATGAGGATGACTCCCTCTGGCGGGAGGAGCCGGGGCAGGCGCGTGGCGATGCTCTCTTGCAGCTGTTCCTGCATCTGGCATGGCCCCAATCCCTCGCGATCCAGGTCCAGCCGCACCATCGTCGGGCCATCTGGCTGGGGGGTGAGGGTCAGGTTGAGCGATCCCCCGGCGGCGGTCGCGCAGAATAGCTGCTGCGTGGATGCGGTCGCTTGCTGGCGGGCGATCTGCGCCTGGATTTCCGGTGGTAGGTCGGTGGGTGGGCGGTTGGCTCCTGCCCAATTGTTGAAGTCCGCTTGAAATCCGCTATCAGGTAGCTCCAGCATTCTGTGCCCCTCGAAGGGTTGCCAGCCTTGTTCACCCAGCGCCGTCTTCCAGTGGGCCAGCAGATCGGCAGGCGTACCGGGCATATCCAGCACTACGGTCCAGGCGTTGGTCTCCCCCTCGGCGGTATGCAGTAGGCTGCCGATGATACGGCTGTCTGCTGCGGTGGGCAGGGTCAGCGGTAGATCGGGTGCGATTTGGCCGGGTAGCAGTTGGACTTGGGGCGTGGCCTCCTGGTCCCAACGGCGGCCGCGCCGGCTGTTTAGCAGGCGGGCGGCGAGTTCGCGTAGGCCGGGTTCTGCGGGGGGTTGCATGGGGGGTCTCCTGGGGTGACGGGGCGACTATACCTGTCGTATTAGCAGCACCTCTTCGCCCAGCATATCGGTGATTTTGACGGCTACGGTCGTGGGATCGGCGGGCGCGGTCAGTTGGTAGGTGCCGTTGACTAGATCGGTCTTTTTGGCGGGAATGTCGCTGTGGGTGATGTGGAACACGGCGCCGTCGTAAGCGCTGTCAATCTCGACGGCATTGACCATGGCCCGCCAATCAGGGATGCGGACCCGGAACAAGGGATTGTCTGCCGTGTCGATCCCTAGCCGTTCGATAATGGTGGGGCTGAGAAAACTGTCAATGCGAATCTGGATCTGATCGCCGGCGCGCGTTACCGTTAGCTCGGCGCTAGCGGCTTGGTGGATGAGAAAGCGGCCGTATTTGGCATCGGTGCGGAGATCGATCAGGCGGATTTTGTTGACGAACTCGACCGGGCGGCCTGCCTCGTCGCGGCGGGTCACGCCCCGCCGGTGGTTCCATTCGTCCAGCCAGCTATCTACGGTCAGTTCTTTGCCTACCGCCACCAGCAGGATGCCGCGCGTTTCGTCGGGCCGTTCGCCCAGTTTGCTGATGATTTCCTCCAGATCGCTGCGGCTGGCGGGGTGCTGAAACGGCACGATTTTGACCAGCTCTTGCGTGGTGCCGCTGCCCAGTGTGCCGTCGAAGTAGTCATCGGTTTTGCTGCGGACCACGCCGATCTGTTCGCAGGCCAGGGCGACCATCTCGTTGTGTTGCACGGCCAGATCGTAGTCGTTGACGCGGTAGACGGCAAAGGCGGTTTGCGCCGGGGCAGCATCGTGTTCCATGCCTTGCAAGCCGTTTTGCTTGGCCTTGCCGTTGCCGCCCGCTTGGGCCACGATGATCTCTTGCAAGCGCCGTGATGCCGTTTGGATGGCCCCTTTGTTGATGTCCGCGCCGATCCAGCGCCGGCCCAGCCGTTGCGCGACCGCTGCGGTGGTGCCGGAGCCGAGGAAGCAATCTAGCACGATGTCACCGGGGTTAGATGCTATTTCTATCAGTAGTTCTAGTAAACCTTCTGGTTTTTGTGTTGGATAATCGGTTCGTTCTGATGAGAGATTTAGTACAGGGCGAACATTATATTCGCGGATCTTTCCGCTTTTTGTTACAACTTTTACTAATCCCTCCACTACATCTCTCAGGATTGTATCTACATAAAACCTGCCATCTTCATCTTGCGATGATCCCATAAAGGCTTTTTCTAGATATTGCCTTTCTGTCTGCGAATTAACTGTACAATCCCCCCCTTTTTTATACCATAGTATAACATCATGCTTCCTCGGTAAAGACTCTGTTCTGGATGCACCTCCAGAGCGATAGGCCCAGACAATTTCATTTACAAAATTATCGGCTTCAAATACTTCATCAAGAAGACACCGTAGATAGTAACTTTTGTGCCAATCACAGTGCAGATAAATGCTCCCATTATCCGCCAGCAGTTCTTTGAGCAAGATCAGGCGTTCGTACATGAACTGCAAGTAATTATCGTTGGCCCAGATGTCGGTGTATTGCACCTGTTCGCCGACCGAGTAACCCGCGGCGGCCAGTGCGCCCGCGTCGGTCTTGCCGCGCAGTTGCACCTTGCGGACATAGTCGGCCCCAGAGTCGAAGGGCGGGTCAATATAGATCAGGTTGATCTTGCCGCGCAAGCCGTTGGTGAGCAGGGTTGCCAGCACCTCTTTGTTGTCGCCGTGGAACAGCAGCCCGGCGGGCGGGAAGGCGGCGGGCCAGCCCGCCGGCGGCGTGGTGCCCGCCAGCGTCTGGCGGGGGTCAAACACCTCGCTTTGCTGGGCCGCGAACGCGGTGACGCGGCTCAGGGCGCGCTTGCCGACCCAGTTCAGCATGGGCCGGCCTTTCACCGGGCTGAGTGCCAGGGCGGGGTCTGTTTTGCTCATGGGGTTGCCTCCTCGACCCAATCGCGGGCCGGTTTGACTTTCGCGCGGGTCAGTTCGCCGGCGGGGGCGAAGATGATGCTGTAACGGATGCGGTCGGGGTGACGGTCGGCCAGGCGCTTCACGGCCAACGCCTTGCGGCCCTCGGCGCTCACGGCTTTGCCGGCGGCCAATTCCGCCGTCACCGTGGCTTCAAACTGCGCGTTTTTGATCTCCACGATCAGGCACGCGCCGCTGCCGGGCGGCTCCCCGGCAGCCGGTTTGAGGCGGATCAAGAAGTCGGGGAAGTATTGGTGGCTCACGCCGGCCGCATCGGTCCAATCAAAGAAAAAGTCGGTACGGTCGGGATCGGTGGTGCCGCCGGTATAATAGATGTCCTCGACGGCGGCGGGCTGTAGATTAAGATGCTCCAGCATTTGGCGATAGAACGATGCTTCGGGCACCGAGTCGAAATTATAGGGATCATAGTGGAAGCCCAAATCGGCGGGGTTGCCGGCGGTCCACAGGGCCATAATCAGGTCCGCTTTGGCCGGGTCTATGGTAATCGTCTTGGTGTAGAGGCCGGTTTTCGCATCCAGCCAACCCGCCGGCTTGACGATGGCGATGTGCGCTGTTACTTGCTCCGTGCGTGTCTCATAGCGACCGGTTTGGACCTCGATCTGCGCGGCCAGGGCCGGCAGGTGGTCGGCGGGCACCTCGGCGGTGGGGTAGATTTGCGCCAGGAGGCGGGTGAGCGTGGCCGGCGGCAAGCGATAGGTTGCGGCCAGATCCACCGCTACCGTATACAGATCCAGTGTTTGGTCCAGGCGAGCGACGGCCACTTCGTCTACCACCGGCAACAGTTCTTTTGAACCCGCGACTTGGCGCAGCGTGCGGATCTCTTTTTCCAGGGCGGGGGCGGCGGCAATATCCGGCAGGGTCAGCCGCAGATCGGGCACGACGACGGCGACGCGCGTGACGGTTCGCAAGGTCAGAGTCAGTGGTAAGGGCGGCACATCGTGTTTACGCAAGGTTAGCACATAGGTGTCGCGTTGCTTGGCCGTCTTGCTCAAGCTGCCGATGGTTTCGCCGTAGGTCTCTTGCAGCTGGCTGTCTAGCACGCGGCGGTTCTTTTCGGAGAGATAGATGCGGGCGTTGGTGTGATTGCCCGGCACTTGGCGCAAGCAGCGGGTGGCGGCTTGCAGGACAAAGTTGTTCGAGGTGGTCAGTTCGCGGGCCAGCACGCAGGCGAACAGGCTGGGACAGTTCCAGCCTTCGGTGCCTTTGTTGACCAGCAAGATGACGCGATAGGGACTCGCCGGATCGTTGAGGGCATTGAAGGCCGTGATCTCATCCGCGCTGGATTTTGCCGTATTTTTGAGCAGCACGGTCGGTGACTGGCCCACCGTTGCCAGCGCGGCTTCCAACACCGGGCGTAACTCTTCCAGATCATTGTCTTGGGGGAAGTAGAAGGCGATTTTGGCCGGCGCGCCGTTAGGTAAGGTAACTGTCGCATAATCGCGGAAGAAATCACGAGTGACATCGGTCACAAAGGTATCAGCCTCCGACGAGTCGAAACGATAGGATTGGATGCTGTCTTCGACCTCTTTCAGGATGCCGTCGGCGATGCCTTGCGCCAAGCCGTACCAGACGACCACATCTTTCAGCAATTGCTTACCAAAATAGGGCGTGCCGGTGGTGTTAATCACGCAGCGCACCTGGGTTTTGGCGGCTAAGTAGTCCACCGTCTGGCGGACGCGCTTCAAGCCCTTTTCGATGTCTTGGCCGTAGGTATGATGGGCTTCATCGGAGAAAATCGCCAAATTGGGCAGACTGGCGATGGCCTGTAAGCGGCGGTTGGCGATTTCTTCGGCCTGCTTTTCTTCTTGCGCCAGTTGCAGTTGGGTCCAGCCTTTGCGTTTGGCTACGGTAGTCCGCTGGATGCGGATTTTCTCGGTGTTGGTGACGACAATGTTAAAGGTGGAGCCGCGAATCACCGGCAGATCGAGTTCGCCGTCGCGGGTAAAGGCCAGTTTGTAGCTGGCGACAAATGCTTTGTACAGGCGCGGCGGGATCAGCTTATCGTAGGGGATTTGGCTCAGTTCGCGCAAGGATTCGATGATCGTCTTACCCGGCGCAAAGACCAGCGCGTTTTCGACAAATGGACCGTCGGGATATTCCAGCGCGAGCGCAAACTCGGTGGCGATAATAGCTCCGATCAGGATCGTTTTGCCTGCGCCCATTGCCAGCGCCAAAATGTAGCTGGGGTAATCAAGGGTTAGCGTCTCGCGCAACGCCTGGAGGCTGTAAGTTTTGACGAAGCCTTCATCGCTTTTGATGCGTTGCCACAGTGCTGCGATGCCCTCATCTTCTACCAGATCACGGATCGGCCCGGCCGTTGCGCCCACCGCTTCGCGCAACGCCCGATTGCCGGAGAACAGGCGCTGGTAGAGATCAAAGACATGAGGGGTGTCTTCTACCAGCCGCAAATACCAATAGGTTTCCAGGGCGCGCATTTGTGGTTCGCGCAAAAAGGTCAGGCTGGCGGTTGCGGGGTCACGCTGATGACTTAAGATTTCGGCAATGATCGGATATTCGGCGCTTGGGTAGCCTGCTGCGCGCCATGTATCGGTTTTAGCGGTAAGTAGCTGGTATAGCGTTGCGGGGGCGGTGGGCATGGGTTCCTCGGCGCACGGCGCAAGCAGCAAGAATGGCTGGTTGGTCAGGTGGTGCGATTATACCATCCATTCTGGCTTCGTGGCAACCGTCCTGCCGTTATTCATCGGCCCCATTCCGTGCCGCTCCGCCCGCCGCCGGGGTGATGGTGACGCTCTCCTCGCGCTCCATGAGGACGGGGCGGCTGCGGCTGCCTTCGGCGGGGCCGACGAGGCCGAGCGTTTCCATTTCTTCGACGAGGCGGGCGGCGCGGTTGTAGCCGATGCGGAGGCGGCGTTGCAGCATACTGGTGCTGGCATAGTTGTGTTTTTTGACCAGTTCGATGGCCTGTTTGAGCATGGCATCTTCATCGTCGCCCGGTCCCTCGCCGGCTTCGGCCTGGGTCAGCCAGTCGGGCATGGGCACGGCGGCCCCTAGCTGCACGGCTTGGCCGGCCAGCGCGGGGCCACCGGGGGTAGCCAGTGGGCCGTGCAACGGACTCGCCCCGTCGGGCGCACCGTCGGCGGCAGGGGCGGCTTCGGGCAATTGCTTGCGCCAGAAGTTGACCACGCGCTCGGTCTCTTTGTCCGACAGGAAGGTGCCTTGCACGCGGATCGGCTTGGACTCGTCGGAGGCGGTGTAGAGCGCATCACCGCGGCCCAGCAGCTTTTCCGCGCCGGGCGTGTCGAGGATGACGCGGCTATCAATCATCGAGGTGACGGCGAAGGCGATGCGGGCCGGGAAGTTGGCCTTGATCAGGCCCGTCACCACGTCCACCGACGGGCGCTGGGTGGCGATGACCAGATGGATGCCGGTGGCGCGGGCCAGCTGGGCCAAGCGGCAGAGCGCGGTCTCCACGTCTTCGGGCGCGACCAGCATCAGGTCGGCCAACTCGTCAATGATCAGCACGATGTAGGGCATCGGGTCCATGGCCGGGTCGAGGGTGGCGGCGGTGTGATACTGATCGATGTTGCGGAAGATGCGGCTAACCCCCTCGGCATCTTTGCTGCCTTTGGCGAAAATCTTGTAGCGGCGCTCCATCTCCCAGATCAGCCATTTCAGCACCTGGATGGCGGTGAGCGGCTGTGGGCCTTTGCCGCCCTCTTTTTCGCTTTTCATCTCGGTGACAACCGGACGCAAGAGGTGCGGGATGCCGTTGAAGCCGCTCAGTTCGACGCGCTTGGGGTCCACCATCAGCATCCGCAACTGGTCGGGCGTGTATTGCATCATGAAGGAGACGATCAGCGCATTGATCGCTACGCTCTTGCCGGAGCCGGTAGCCCCGGCGATCAGCAGGTGGGGCAGCTTGGTCATGTCGGTGACGACCGGCTGGCCGTGGGTGTCGCGGCCAATGGGCAATTTCAGCTTGCCGCGCCCATTCTGGAAAGCGGGCGTTTCGAGAATGTTGCGGAGGCCGACCAGGGCTAGGGTGACGTTGGGCACCTCGACCCCGACGCGGGCCATGCCCGGCACCGGCGCTTCGATGCGGATGCTGGGCGCGGCCAGGGCCAGGGCCAGATCGTTCGCCAGGCCGACGATCTTGGCGACGCGGATGCCCTCATCCGGCTCCAGCGCGAACTGGGTGACGGCGGGGCCGGAGTTGATTTCACGCACCCGCGCGCCGACGTTGAAAGTCCGCAGGCATTCTTCGATTTTACGGGCCTTTAACATCAGGTCACCGTCGTTGATCTCGACTTCGGTGGCGCGTTCCAACAGGCCCATGTCGGGCAACTTCCAGATCATGCCGGTGCGCCCCGGCAAGGGCAGGGAAAGCTGAGTTGCGTCGTGTTTGCCGGTGACGATAGGCGCGGGTGGCGCGGCGGGGACGGCGGGCTTGGTTTCGGCTTCGGGCTTGCCGACAGGCGTGTTGGGCAGCGGGATCGCGCCTAGGATGCGCGGGTTGGCCGGCTCCCCGGCGGCCCCGCCGCCTTTCGGGTTGAGTTGGGGCAAGTCGGTGGGCAGGCCATCGGCTTCGGCGGAGAGGCGGCCCCGGCGCGGGGTGGTCAGGGTGATGCCGCCCGGTGGGGCCGACTCCGGCTCCTCGCTACGCGCCATGTCCAGCAGCCAGTGACCGCCCCGGCCCAGGCCGCGCAGCAGGTCGCTGATGGAGAGGTGGAAGGCCATCATCGCGCCGACCAGGGCCAGCGCCAGCAGAATGGCCGTGCCACCCAGCGTGCCGGCCAGGCTCTCGGTGAGAATGCTGACCGTATAGCCGACCAGACCGCCGAACTGGCCCGCTTCGCCCACGGCCTGCTTATCGGCGCGCGGCACGCCCATGTGCATGAGGCCGACCACGGCCAGCACGATCAGCGCAATGCCCAGCGGCATCTCCCAGCGCAGGCGTTCGATGCGGCGGATACCGGCCACGAACAGCAACACACCCGCCGCGCCAATCGCTAGGGGCACCAGCCACGCCGCCGCGCCGAACACTTGATTGAGGAAGCCGCCCCAGACCCCCAAGATGCCACTGGTCCCACTGGCGTTCAGGCCGATGGCCGTCAACACGGCGAACAGGCAGACCAGCACGGCAATGATCTCGCGCTGCAAGTCCAGCGGGATGGCGAAGCTGAAGTGTGGCCCGCTGCGCCGGCTCGCCGTGCTGCGGCGGGTAGTTGCACGGGCGGGCGGACGGGCGGGGGCGCTTTGCGGCTTGGCACGCGGCTTCGGCGGCGGCGACAGCTTACGGGTTGTCGCGCCTTCACTTACCGTTTCGGGCTTGCGCGGCGGCGCGGGCGGCTTGGCGGCGTTGCCTACCGGAGCCGCCTTGCCGTTCACGCGCAGCGGGGCCGGCTCCGGCTTGGGCTTGGTCGTTCGGCTTTCAGGGGTTGCCGCCATTGCAGTGGCCTTTCCGACGAGTTAGGTGCCTGTTCCCTGTTGCGCGCCTGTCACGCGCGCAGCAAGCAGCGCCGCTACAGGTTGCCGCTTGCCGCTGGTCACGCGCGCAGCAAGCAGCGCCGCTATAGCTCCATGACCACCGGCAGCACCATCGGGCGGCGGCGGGTTTGTTCGTAGAGATACTGGCTCACGGTGTCTTTGATTTTGCGGTTCAGGTAGCTGAGTTCGGTCAGGTTGGTGTGATCCTCGCCGCCGCCGTTGCCGTTGCCGTTGCGAGCTTTGCCCTTGCCGTTGCCGTTGCCGTTGCTGTGGCTCTGGTTGCTGTGGGCATCGAGCATTTCGCGCACGCGCAGTTTGGTGCGGTCGAGCAATTCTTCCGACTCGCGGGCGTAGACGAAGCCGCGCGTCACGAGGTCGGGGCCGGCCAGCACCGCGCCGGTGGCTTTGTCTACCGAGACGACCACCATCAGCATCCCGTCGCGGGCCAGGAACTGGCGGTCGCGGATGACCACTTGGCCCACTTCGCCGACGCTCAGGCCGTCCACAAACACATCGCCGGCGGGCACGCGCTCGGTTAGCTCCGCCGCATCGTGGCTCACTTCCAGCACGCTGCCGTTGTCCATCATAAAGATGTTTTCGTGTGCCACGCCCATGCCCTCAGCGAGGCGGGCGTAATGAACTTGGTGCCGCCGTTCGCCGTGGATGGGAGCCACGAAGCGCGGGCGGGTCAGGTTGACCATCAGCTTCAACTCTTCCTGGCTGGCATGGCCCGACACATGGACGCGGTGCTGCGGCGGGTAGAGGACGTTCGCGCCCTGATAGAACAGGCTGTTGATGATGCGGTTGACGCTGTTTTCGTTGCCGGGGATGGGCGTGGCCGACAGCACCACTGTGTCGCCGGGCACGATGCGGATATGGCGATGATCGCCGCCCGCGATGCGGCCCAGCGCGGCCATCGGTTCGCCCTGCGCGCCCGTGGTGATGATCACGAGGTCGTGGTCGGGCACGTTATTGGCCTGGGCGATGTCGATCAGGGTGTCGGGTGGGGCGTGCAGGTAGCCGAGATCCTGGGCCATTGCCACGTTGTTGACCAGACTGCGCCCGGCCACCGCGACTTTGCGGCGGTGATAGTAGGCCAGGTCCATGATCTGTTGCACGCGCGAGATCAGCGAGGCGAAGGTCGAGATGATGACGCGGCCCGGCGCTTCGCGGATGATGCGGTCCATGCTGGCGCTGACTTCGCGCTCGGACGGCGTGAAGCCCGGCGTTTCGACATGGACGCAGTCGGAGAGCAGGCACAACACGCCCTCGGTGCCCAGGCGCGACAGGGCGGCGAAATCGGTCTGTTGGCCGTCCACCGGGGTCTGGTCGAACTTGAAGTCGCCGGTGTGGATGATGATGCCTTCCGGCGTGTGGATCGCGAGGCCGCAGGCATCGGGGATGCTGTGGCAGACGTGGAAAAACTCGACGGCAAAGTTGCCCACGGGCACCTTATCACCGGGATGCACTTCGTGCAGGTCGGCGATGCCCATCAGGTTGTGTTCGCGGAACTTGACCTCGATCAGGCCCAACGCGAGGCGCGTGCTGTAGAGTGGACTCCGCAGGTGCGGGTAGATAAACGGCAGCGCGCCGATGTGGTCTTCGTGGCCGTGCGTGATGAAGATGCCGCGAATGCGGTCTTCTTTGCCCTTGAGATAGGTGATGTCGGGGATGATCAAATCCACGCCGGGTTGTTCGGCATCGGGGAAGGCCACGCCCACGTCTACGATGATGATGTCGTCGCCGTACTCGAGTACGGTCATGTTCTTGCCGACTTCCCCTAGTCCTCCTAGCGGGATGATGCGGACTTTTTCGCTTATTTGTGTCATACGGTTCTCTTTATCCTTATGCTTTCTTCCCACCACGACGGAGTGTTTAGTGTTTAGTGTTTAGCGTTGAGTGTAAGTTTTCTATTGAAGCACTAAACACTAAGCACTAAACACTCAACACTAAACACTGCGCGCAGCGACTTCCGCGAGCAGATCCGAGCGGGCGGCCAGGCCGGCGGGCAGCGGCAAGGCGCTGCCGTAGGCTTGGCGGTACAGCAGGCGCAGCAGAGGCTGCGCGATGCGGGCCGGGGCGGGCGGCTCTACGGTCAGGTAGAGCGGACCGGCGGTTGGATCGGCGGACGAATAGGCGCTAACTGTGTCGGTAGCGGGTATGGGTGCTAATACATTGCTTCCATCAATTGCCGTCGGAAGCGCCGGCCCTGTAGGCAGCGTTCCGGGTTCCGCGCTTGGCCCGGCGGATCGGGCTAATGTCTCGGCTAGGGACGCGGTGGGGGCGGTCACGGCCCGCACCTGCGCCCAATCATAGTGTAACTGCACGCCTAGCGTGTGCCACGTCAGGCCCGTCGCGTCGGTGGCGACCCATACTTGGGCCTCGGCCAGCAACATCCAGGCGACTGCCGGGCTGAGGAGCAGGATCGTGATCATCAAGGCGATCATGACCCATTCCGGCCCCTGCACGCCGCTGGTCAACAGCGCGCCCAGGTTCCAGACGGCGTAGACGGCCACCGCGACCACCCCCAGCAGCAAGGCCGTCAACGTGCGGCGCGCTTCCGCCGTGATGCGGTAGGTCGTCATCCGAACAGGCTCAACTGCTCAAAATCGGTATCCGCCTTGCCCTTTTTGCCGGGGGCGGGCGCAGCGTCGCCCGGCGCATTAGTGTCCGTTGCCTCGGCCTCGGCTTCGGCCCCTGCCGCAGCTTTGGGCGGGCGACCCCGGCGCGGTTCCTTCGGCGGCGAGTGGGTAGCCGCAATGGGCAACGGTGCTGCGTCCGGCACCGGCGGGTCTACCGGCACAATTAGCAGCGGCGCGACCACCCCTTGCTCCGCCAGCGCCGCAACCGGTGCGCCGGCCCGCGCCGGCACCGCTATCGTCACGGTTAGCGGCTCATCGGGCGCAACCGTTGCTACCAGCGCGCGCTCTGTCGTGGGTGCCACGGCCTCAATCAGCGGTTCTATCGCTTCCTGTGCGGTGGGTTCCGGCACCGGCACGGCCACGGTCGCCGTTTCCGTGGTGGTCACGGCGGCCACTTTGCGGCGACCGCCTTTGCGCGCCGGGTCCATTACCGCCGCGACATAGGCAAACGGGTCGGTGGCCGCGGCGGGTGGCAGCGACCCTGACTCGGTAGCGGGGGGCACCAGGGTCAGCGTGTCCAGGTGCGCTTCGACCACCGCTTGCAAGCGGCCGGCGTGGCGCGGCGCGGGGCCGGGGCGCGCGGCGCGCAGTTCCTGGGCCTGGACCAGCACATCCGGCAGGCGGCGAAAGTCCTCTTTGAGGCTCTCGCGCCCCCGGTCGTCGCGCAGACCATAGGCCGGGTGCAGCATCGGCAGCACCATGCGCCCCTCAATGGCTTTGGCCTGGCCGTGGATGCTGGTGATCTTCGCGTCGGGGAAGAAGCGGGCCATCGAATGGCGGCCCAGCGTCACGATCAGCAGCGGGTCAATGGCCGCGATCTGGCGCTCCAGGTAGCCGGAGCAGGCATCAATCTCGTCGGGCAACGGGTCGCGGTTCTGCGGCGGGCGGCACTTGACGATGTTGGTGATATACACCTCGCGCCGTTGCAGCCCGGCGATGCCCAGCAGTTCATCGAGAAACTGCCCGGCCTGCCCGACAAACGGCTTGCCGTCGCGGTCCTCGTTGTAGCCCGGCCCCTCGCCGATAAACAACACCGTCGCCGCCTCGTTGCCGTCGCCCGGCACCCCATTCATGCGCGTGCGGCAGAGTCGGCACAGGCGGCAACTCCGCACCTGGGCATTCAGCCCATCCAGCTTACTCACATCCGCCTCCGGGGAACATTTGTACCATTCACCCCCTATTATACCGGATTGCGGCCCCGACTGCAACAGCGATTCCTTGACACGCCTCGCCCAAGCTGCTATAATAGGCAGGGTTCGGTGCCAGCCGGGCCAGTAACTATCCGACTCGCTAGCTCAACTGGCAGAGCAACTGACTCTTAATCAGTGGGTTCTGGGTTCGAGTCCCAGGCGGGTCACCAAAAGCCTATCTTTATTAGACCTTATCGGAAATAGCGGTGTAGTGCGGCAGTGCTAACCCACATCAGGCACGGTCCTGCTTAATCCCGATAAGGTCTATTGTAAAAAGAAGCCCAGCGGTGTTGCTTATAATAGCTTTGCAACCCAGTTCGAAATCCGCCGTTACTACTGCAAGGTGCCAATCAGGAGAGGCTTGCATATGACCGGGGTATACCGGAACCCACCAGTTATCGAGGCCGTTTGCGAGTTTCGTTTTCAACCTGATAGCGCGTGGGATCTTGCAATGCCGGGGCTAATCTATGAGAAAGTTAGGCGCAGTTTCCCGGTTAGGCAACAACCTGTTCAGTTAAGTATAGCCATCGGTGGGCCTAGTTCAGAGCCACCGCCAATCTTTGAACCGATGCCTGTCATGCGCTTTCTTCGTAAGGATGAGAAAGCGTTGATTCAGGTCGGTCCCCAACTCTTGTCTGTGAATCAGCTTAAGCCCTATCGGAATTGGTCTACGTTTCGGAAAATGATTGAAAATGCACTTGCTGTTTATCGGGAAGTCGCTCAACCTAAATCAGTTCAACGAATAGGGTTGCGATACATCAATCGGATTGAACTGGGTAGTCCTGCCGTGCGTCTAGAGGACTATTTTGAGTTTCGACCGTTCTTGGGTGACGGGCTACCGCAGCATTACACTGAATTCTATGTTGCGGTGCAAACCCCCAACGAAGACCAGCGTGACCGACTGAAAATGCAACTTACCAACACTGCTAATCTCCCACCGGGCGGACCGGCGTTTGCACTGGACCTTGAATACTTCCTTGCCAACCCTGGGACGGTGGATTTAGAGGGTGCGATGGCCTGGGTTGAATTAGCGCACCGGTATGTTGAGGAGGCTTTCGAGGCTTCTACTACTCCGCAACTGCGGGAGGAATTTGGGAGGTCCCAAGCTAGATGATGCAACTTCTGGAAATTGAAAGCTTTGCTCACCGTGCATCAAGCCTATCCTATTCCGGTATGCCTTCTCAGCCTGTAAATCCGCCCGCGCAAGCGGCGGCGGGATTGTTGCCCACGATCAAAACTCCTACCTTGCCTACGGTCCAAATG
>JALYUO010000706.1 GCA_030853735.1 Chloroflexota bacterium | reverse complement strand
GGGATGAGCAGGCTGCTGCCGTTACTTTACGGCTTCCATATAAAACGAATAATGGGTGCGGACGGGCTCCGCCGGATCTAGCCCCGCTTGATAGGCACTGACCCTCACAGATCGAAACCCCAAACTCTGTAACACGCGGGTTAGTTTCTCTTCATCGTAGATACAATGGTGTTCCCCGAATTGGTACACCCCATAGTTCACAAAGTCAACCAAGGTCTCTGTACCCGGTACTACGTCAGGGCTGACCGCTGGGGCATCTAGCAAGGCGAAATAGGGTGCATCGTTGTCCAGGTAGGCTGTAAACATCCGGCGCAAATTGGGCAGCGAAATGCGGAAGATGCCGCCCGGTTGTAAGGCGCGGTAACTCTCCGTCATGAGCGCCAAGCCCGTCTTGTAGGGGAGATGCTCGAAGAAGTGTGACGAATAGATCAAGCGACAACTGCCGGCGGCCAACGGCAAGCCCAAGCGCAAATCATGGTTGATAAACACCGGCCGGCCTGTTGCACCGCTGGGCGGCCGGCCGGTCGGTGCGCCGAGATCAATATTGACCCAGCCGGCGCGTATATCTTTGCCACAGCCGAGATTGACCTGCAACCCGCTGCGCCCCTGGAGCGCCCGAAAGGCGCGCGCGCTGTGCCGGGTGACATAGGCGCTGTGCAGCTCACGCCATAGCGTTCCCCCTGCTTGGCGCACGTAGCGGTTCGGCCAGTCGCGCAACGCTCGCCCGATAGGACCGCGCAGCGGTTGTGGCACCCACCGCCGGCTGGTATGATAAATGGCGCGCATCTATTCGACCTCCCCAGCAAGCTGCTCGGTGCGCCACGTCAACGCAGGGCGCACGGCACCCAACCATTTGCCGTACCAGCCCGTCCGTAGTTCGGCATCATCGTGAACCTCAAAAACCAGTGCGTCGTCTTGTTGGAATATGACCGCGCTTTGATCTTTAACAATCAACAACTGGACGCGATGCGTACCGTCATTCAACAGATCGCTGGGGATCACGCAACTGCTGCGAAACAGCCCCACCGGAAAAGGTTTGCCGTGCCAGACGGGTTCGTGGAGCGGCACGGTGTTAAACAAGGCCATGCCCTCTTCGTTCAGTACGACTACGCTAAGATTTAAGTACGTGCCGGGCACGAGGTTCCAGAACTCAAACTCTAGCGTCAAGGGCGTATGGATGGTGATAAAGTCATCGGCTTCCTTGCCGGTGGCGCGCACCGCGACCCGCCGCAAGCGGACTTCCTCGGTGCCGGGGGCGGTGGAGGGGTCCGGCCATACTTGCTCGGCGGTAGGCACATAGGCGGTACTGAGATATTTTTGCACCACTTGAATGGCCGGCCCATCGGCTACTACCCGCCCCTCTTGCAACTGGATCGCCCGGCTACAGAGATTTTGCAACGCAATCATGTTGTGGCTCACAAACAGCACAGTGCGCCCTGCTTTCGCCACATCGCCGATTTTCCCCAAGCACTTTTTTTGGAACTGTGCATCGCCCACGGCCAGCACTTCGTCCAAGATCAAGACTTCGGGTTCCAAATGGGCAGCCACCGCAAAGGCCAGCCGCACATACATCCCACTGGAATAAAATTTCACCGGCGTGTCCAGAAACTTCTCAATTTCTGCGAAGGCGATAATCTCCTCTAATTTCGCTTGAATCTCTGTCCGCTGCATTCCCAGAATTGCGCCGCTTAGATAAATATTTTCCCGCCCCGTCAATTCGGGATGAAAGCCGGTGCCGACTTCCAACAGCGATCCGACGCGCCCGTAAATATCCACATAGCCGTCAGTCGGTTGGGTGATGCGGGAGAGAATCTTGAGCAACGTGCTTTTACCCGCTCCGTTGCGGCCAATGATGCCGACAACTTCGCCTTGTGTGACCTGAAAAGAGACATTTTGCAGCGCCCAAAAGGTATCAGCCGCCGTTCGTGGACTGCGTCGCCCTTTTAATAGATGATAGGGTCGGGCGAGCGCCGCCGCCAGCGAATCGCGCACCGTGCTATACTGGACCAAACGTTGCCCTAGACGATACTGTTTGCTGAGGTGTTGGGCGCTGAGGGCGATTTCACTCATGGCTTACACCACATCCGCAAAAGTGTCTTCGACGCGCCGAAAGTAGAGCAGCCCACCCACCAGCAGGCCGCCTACCACGATGATCGACACGAGCAGCAATGGCCCCGGTCCGCTGCTCTGGCCTAGCAAGGCCCAACGGAACCCTTCGACCACCCCGACCATGGGGTTCAGTCCATACAGCACCCGCCATTGCGCGGGCACGATGCTGGCTGCGTAGGCGATTGGCGTGGCGAACATCCAAAACTGGGTGAGGAAGGGGATGGTGTGACGCACGTCACGGTATTGCACGTTGAGTGCCGACAGCCATAAGCCCACCGCCAAAGCCGTCGCCACTGCCAGTAGCACAAATAGCGGCAGCGTTAGCACCGCCACCGTCGGCACGATGCCGTACCAAAGCATGAGTCCGAGTAGCACGACGAAGGCGATGGCAAAATCTACTAAGCCCGACAAGACCGCTGCGATGGGGATGATCAGGCGCGGAAAGTAGACCTTGGTGATTAATTGCTGATTGGCGACCAAACTGTTGCCCGACTGTGTGAGCGCGTAGGCGAACAATTGCCAGGGTAGCAGCGCGCAAAAGGTGAATACGGGATAGGGTATACCATCCGATGGCGCGTTGAGCAGCTTGCCGAAAAACAGGCTGAACACGATCATCAGTAATACTGGCTGCAAGATCGCCCACGCACCGCCCAGTACTGTCTGCTTATAACGCACTTTGATGTCGCGCCAAGTGAGCAGATACAGCAGTTCGCGGTATTCCCACAGTTCGTGCAGGTTGAGTGCCGCCCAGCCCTGCGTTCGCTTGATCCGTACATGGCTCAACGCCGTGGGCGGCACGTCCGCTACCGGCTGACTACTAATCTGACTGTCTAACATTCCTCGGCCTTACTCGCGCGGCACGCACCTGTGCCTCTCTACATTCTGATAAGGGCATCACCCACTTGTGCGCTCCCATTGTACCGGTTTTCACAACCTTTGGCAAGGTAGGCGCGGTTTCTGACCAGGGCTTATGCAAAGTCCTACTACAGCCCATCG
>JALYUO010000682.1 GCA_030853735.1 Chloroflexota bacterium | reverse complement strand
GCGTGGCGGCGGGCAAGGTCACTTCCGCGCCCCAGGCCAGTGGTTGCCCACTCAGCAGCAGGGTGATCGAGTCGAGCGGCAGCAGGACTGCGCCGCTACTGCTGTCCACTCACCGCCTCCGCCAAGTTGAGCCGCTCGTGGCGGGCGCGCAGCCAGCGCAACGTCTCATCGAAGCCGGGCGTGGCTTGGTCAAATTGCTCAAAATAGGCCAGCAGCTTGTCGAACATCGCCATCTGCGCGTCATTATCGGGGTCAATTTGCAGACGCGGCAGGATCTTCTGGCTGATGCCGCCGTCGAGCGCGGTTTCGAGGGCCAGATTATAGGGCGCGCCGGTGGCGGCCTTCACCCAGTCGAGGATCTGGCGGGCCACGCGGTAGCCGAACTGCTGGTTGGGGTCGTCGGCCATGCGGCGGTGGATCTCTTCCAGATGGCGGAAGACAAAATCAAGCAGCACTGTATCATAGCCGCCGGCCAGCAGCGTCCGCAGTTCATGCAGGTCCACTTGGTCAATGCGGATAAAGTGGGACCGATCCACCACTTTGGGGCTGAGGACGTGCGTCGTCTCGTCTACGTTGATTGTGCCGATGAAGCGGATATTGGGCGTGATCGGCAGGCGGGCCGGGAAGCCTAGCTTGTCCTGGAGGGCGGCGCTGTAGAGTTCCACCCAGCGTTCGCCCACCGGCTGCTCCATCGCGGCCAGCACATCGCTGAAATAATGCTCAATGCGTGCCAGGTTCATTTCGTCCAGGCAAAAGATATAGGCTTGCGCGCTGCGCCCCAACTGGCGGGCACGGTTCCACTCGTCGCCGGCTTCGCGCACGCGGCGGGCAAACTCGGTCGGCGTAAAGCAGCCGGCCAAATAGTCGTATACGCCCCATAAATAGGAGGGACTCACCCAGTCGGGTCGCACTTGCACGAAACTGTAGACCGCCGTCTCGGCTTCGGCATAGACGCGGCTCAGGCCGGTTTTGCCGCTACCCGACCGCCCACTCAGGATCACTAGGGGGTGGGTGGCGACGGCGATATGGAAGCGCGTCAGCAGCGGCAAGGGGTAGTGCAACTGGCGGCTGCTTGCCATGCTTTGCAAGCGGGCAACCGGCCCCCCTCCGCTGGGCGCAAGCGGCAGCGGTACGACCGGTGCGCGGGGCGGGTGAACCACCGGCGGGGCGGGTGCGAGGGGTAAGGCCAGCGCGCCCGCGCCGGCAAACTTGGCGTACATGGGGGCCGTGGTGTCTACGCCCGGATCGCCGACTTCCTCGATCAGGCGGTCTAACACGGCCAATTGATCGTCGTAGCTCTGCCGCCCACGCATCTGGCGGGCGCGCTCGTCCACGCGGTCGCGCAGCCAATTCAAGATCCAGGGCAGGTCGTTCTGGGCTAACTGCTTGGTCCAGCGGTGTTCGCCCAGTGCGCGGCGCAACACTGGCTCGGCATCCAGCGGCCAATCAATATGCAGCGCGGTGCCGCTCTCTGGGTACATGGTATAGAGTGGCGGCACCATGCTGTCGTCTACGTCTATGCCGTCGGCCACATAGAGGCCGCACAAGATGGGGTTTTGCGCCGGGCGACCATGGATTTGATAGGTCCAGAAGAGCAGCAGATCGTCTTGGCGAATATCTTCGATGAGTTCGGAGCCTTCATAATTCAGGCGGCGGCGGATAAAGGGGTCGCGGGGGGCAAACAGATTCATGTCATGGCAGTCGGGCCGATTATTGATGCAGAAATTGGTGCGGAAAGATTCGGATGCGCCACATTGGACATTACGGGCATCGCGGCAAATGGTGCCGTCGAAGCGTTGAATATGCTTATTGACTTTGATTAGGAAGCCCTGGCGTTCACTCGACCCTTGCTGGGGTGCCCAGCCCTGCGCGGTGGAGTCCGCCTGCTCGGCGGGGATGGTAATCATCGGTCCTGATCCTTTCACTAACGGTTAAAGGGGTCCATTGGTCTATTAGACGTTATCGGGAATAATAATTTAAGGAGGCGCTGCTAACTTATGGCACGCACGCCTCGGCTTAATGCCGATAATGTCTATTATACAGCAGCCGCGTCGCGTTAGGGGGTGCGCCGCCCGACCTCACCCCCCAGCCCCTCTCCTAAAGGGAGAAGGGGAGCAAGACGTGGTACGGAGTAGCGCCATGTTGTGCGTCGGCGGACCTCACCCCCCCCCCTCACCTAAAGGGAGAGGGGGAGCAAGACGCGGCACAGCGTTGACTGATGTCTACATCCCAGACTGGTAAACACCCCCTCTGCTAAAGGGAGAGGGGGTGGAGGGGTGAGGTCGTCTCTTCAAGCGGGCCGAGGACGGCGGCCACGGCGGCCAGCAATTGCTCTTCGGCGGTCGGGCCGACGGCGGGGATGGTGCAGCCGGCGGCTTGTTTGTGGCCGCCGCCGCCAAACTGGGTGGCGATCAGCGACACATCTACGCCGGGGTTGGAGCGCAAGCTGACGCGCGTGCCGTCGCCGCGCTCTTTGAGCAGGGCGAACACCTGATGGCTCCGCACGCCGGCCAAGAAGGAGACGATGCCCTCGGCCTCTTCCTCTTTGGCCGCCGTTTCGCGCAACATTTCGCGGCTGATCGTGGTCCAGAGGGTGCGCCCATCGGTTTTGACCCCGGCCAACGCACGGCTCCAGAGCAAGACCTGGGGCAGTGGGCGGGTGTTGAACATCCCGTCGGTGATCGCATAGAGGTCCGCGCCGCAGGCCATCAGCCGGGCAGCGGTCGCCACGGTGCGCGGGCTAGTGTTGGAGGTACGGAAGCCGAGTGTGTCGGTGACGATGCCCAGCAGCAGCCATTGGGCGGCGGCGGCATCGGGCACCAGGCCCAGCGCGTCCAATAAGAGCGGCACCTGTTCGCCCACCGCCGCCGCGCTCGCGTCTACGAGGTTGATGTCACCGAACAGCGTGTTGGTTGGGTGATGGTCTATATTGAGGATGGGCCGGCTAGTGAACAGGGCTTTGTGATTAGTGTAGACATGGCCCAGGCGCGCTGGGTCGCTGCAATCGAGGATGACCCAGGCATCGGGCGGCGGGCCGGGCGTGGCGCTGCCGATCACCAGCCGTGCGGTCGGATCGGCGGCCAGCAGCGGGCTGAACACCTCCGGCAAAGGGTCGGCAGACAGCACCGTGACCTCGTGGCCCATTGCGCGCAACATCCGCGCGAGGCCCAGGTTGCTGCCCAGCGAGTCGCCGTCGGGGCTGACGTGCAGCGCCATCCAGATGCGCTGCGGTTGCGCTAGAAAGGCCACCGCCGGCGCATAGTCGGGCACAGCGAGCGGCTGGTTGCCGCCCCCGCCAGTGACCGTGATCGGCGGGCGGGCCGGCGGCGTGGGCAGGTCGCTCATTCCTGCACCTCCGGCAGCGCTTCCTCCGGCGCGGCGGCTTCCAGCGTGGCCGTCGGCTGCCCTTCGCCTTCGATCTGGGCCAGCAGCCGCGAGATGCGGTCGCCCGCCGCGATAGTCGGATCACTGCGGAACTGGATTTCGGGCGCGTAACGCAAATCCAGCCGCCCGGCCAGTTCATGGCGCAAGTAGCCGGTGGCCCCTTGTAGCGCGGTTTGGGTGGACTTTTGCTCCTCCGGCGTGCCCATTACGCTGTAGAACACGCGGGCGATCTTGAGATCGGGGGTCACTTCGACGCTGGTCACGGTAAGGAAGCCCAGGCGCGGGTCTTTGAGTTCGCGCTGGATCAGCACACTGATTTCGCGCTGGATCAGGTCAGCGACCTGTTTTTGGCGGCGAGTAGCCATGTTACACCTCTTACGAATGCGGAATGCGGAATGCGGAGTGCGGAATGGAGACGGTGACGGGTGTACGGGTTCAGTGATCCCGTTTCGCGGTTTCCATAACGAATGCGGAATGGAGACGGTGACGGGTGTACGGGTTCACTGGTGCCGTTTCGTGGTCTCCATAACGAATGCGGATTGCAGACGGAACGGACACCCGTCTCCATTCCGCACTCCGCATTCCGCATTCCGCAATCTAACTGACGCGCTCTTTGTGATAGAACTCCAGGCTGTCGCCCACTTGGAAGTCGTTGAAGCCTTCGAGGGTCAGGCCGCATTCGTAGCCGGCGGCCACGTCGCGCACATCGTCCTTGAAGCGTTTGAGCGCCTTGACCGCGCCTTCCTGCACCACCGTGCCGTTCCGCAAGACACGCACAGTGCCGGTGCGGGTGATCTTGCCGTCGCTGACGATCAGGCCGGCGGCTTGCAGGTTGCCCGGCAGGCGGTAGACCTCGCGCACCGTGGCAAAGCCCTCGGTCTGGTCCTTATAGGTCGGGTCGAGCATCCCGACCATGGCCGCTTTGATGTCGTCAATCAGGTTGTAGATGATATTATAGAAGCGCACATCCACATGGGCGGCATCGGCGGCGCGTTTGCCGGGCACGTCGGGCCGCACATTGAAGCCGATGATGATCGCGCCCGACGCGACGGCCAGCGACACATCGGACTCACCGATGCCGCCGGTGCCTTCGTGCAGGATCTTGATCTGCACATCGGCGGTGGTCTGCGCGTTGAGCGTCTGGCGGATCGCTTCCAGTGAGCCACGCACATCGGCCTTCAGGATCAGGCGCAACTCCTTGACCTTGCCGGCCTTGATGTTGCTGAACATATCTTCCAGCGTGAGCGGGCGGGTCTGTTGCAGCAGCGAGTTGAGGCGCGATTGCTGCGACCGCTTCTCCGACACTTCGCGGGCCGTCTTTTCATCGGGCACCACCTGGAACACATCGCCGGCCATCGGCACTTCGGTCAGCCCCTGGATCTCGACCGGCGTGGCGGGTTCGGCTTTGCGGAGGCGGCGGCCTTTGTCGTCCTGCATGGCGCGGATGCGGCCCCAGACGGAGCCGGCCACCACGTAATCACGCAGGTTGAGCGTGCCGTTTTGCACCAGCACCGTCGCCAACGGGCCGCGCGTCTTATCGCGCTCGGCCTCAACCACAGCCCCCAGCGCGGAGCGTTGTGGATTGGCCTTCAAGTTCTGCAATTCGGCCACCACCAGGATGACTTCGAGCAGTTTGTCTATGTTGGTGCCGGCGCGGGCCGACACCGGCACGTACTCGGTCTCGCCGCCCCATTCGACCGGCACCAGATTATGCTCGGCCAGTTGGGTTTTCACCCGCTCCGGGTTGGCATCCTCTTTGTCCATCTTGTTGATCGCCACGATGATCGGCACGCCGGCCGCTTTGGCGTGGTTGAGGGCTTCGACGGTCTGTGGCATCATGCCGTCGTCGGCGGCCACCACCAGCACCGCGATGTCCGTCACCTGGGCACCGCGCGCGCGCATGGCCGTGAAGGCTTCGTGGCCCGGTGTGTCTAGGAAGGTGATTTTGCGGCCCTGGATCTCCACCTGCGACGCACCGATGTGCTGGGTGATGCCGCCGGCTTCTGAGGCGACCACGTTGGTGGAGCGGATCGCGTCCAGCAGCTTGGTCTTGCCGTGGTCCACATGGCCCATGATCGTCACGACCGGCGGGCGCGTGATCGCCTGCGGATCGAGTTCGGGCGCGAGTTCCGCCGCCAGTTGGGCTTCGGCGGCATCGCGGTCGGGTGGCGCTTCTTCGGTGGTGTAGCCGAGGTCGGTCGCGATCACGGCTGCCGTTTCATAGTCAATCTGCTGGTTGATGGTTGCCATGATGCCATTTTTCATCAGTTCGGCGACCACGACTGCCGCGCCCACGCCCATGCCTTCGGCCAACTCTTTAACCGACATCTGTGGGGGTAAGACCAGGGGGGTCAGGCGGCGGTCTACGACCGAGGTGCGCGGGCCACCGCCCATACTGCCGCGCTGACCGCCGAAGCCGGGGCGACCGCCGCCGCCGGAC
>JALYUO010000639.1 GCA_030853735.1 Chloroflexota bacterium | reverse complement strand
TGCCAGCCCCCTCTGGCAAGCGCCGGACTCGGTGCGCTCGGCGCACTCCGCCCAGCGCATTCCGCAGTCCGTTGAGGCACGCTTGGCGGCGCAAGGCTTAGAAGTCCTGCGCCTGCCACCGAGCGATCCGATGCTGGGCGGGGCGCGGGCGGTGTTCGACCGCGAGTTTGTGGCTTACGACGAAAGTCTGCCCCTGCCCGCCGTGGCTTTCAGCCTAGCCCACGAACTGGGCCACACGCTGTTGCATGGCGGCGCGGGCGGTTGTGCCGCCGATGATATTGACGAGGCGTGGGCCATTGCCCCGGCTACGCCCGGCGGGGTCGAGGTCTACAGCCCGCGTCAAGAGCGCGAACGCGAAGCCAACGCCTTTGCCGCCGCCTTCCTCATGCCGCCCGCCGAATTGCGCGCCGGATTTGTCGCCGGCCTCTCCTATACGGCCCTCGCCACCCGCTACGGAGTGTCCGAGACGGCGGTGCTGAATGCGTTGGCGGCCACGCTGCTGGTGCCGGTCGGCGGGGGATCGGGGATCGGGGGTCGGGGGTCGGACGATGGGCCGGAACCCTCGTCTACGCAACCCGCAACCCGCAACCCGCAACCCGCCGCCGAGGGATCGGGGATCGGGGGTCAGGGATCGGACGATAAGCCGGAACTCCCGTCCACGCAACACTCAACACTCAACACTCAACACTTAACACTCGACGAATCGCAGGCGGCGGCGGCCACGGTCGCGGCAGGGCCGGTGTTGGTGGATGCCGGGCCGGGCACGGGCAAGACGCGCACCCTGATCGAGCGCGTGGCCCATCTGCTGCGGCGCGGCGTGGAGCCGGAGGCGATCCTGGCGCTCACCTTCTCCAACAAAGCCGCCGCCGAGATGCGCGAACGGTTGCGCGGCAGCGCGCCGGCAGCCGCCGACCGCATCACGGTGGGCACCTTTCATGCCTTTTGCCTGCAATTCCTGCACGACCACGCCGCCGCCGCCGGCCTACCGCCCGACCTACGCCTGGTGGACGATGTGCAGGCCGTGGCCTGGCTGGAGCCGCACCTCGCCGACCTGCGGCTGGACCACTACGGCAGCCTGCACGACCCCGCCTACCGCCTGCCCGACATCCTGGGCGCGATCAGCCGGGCGCGTGACGAACTGGCCGATGCCACGCGCTACGCCGACATCGCGGCTACTGCCCGTGCCACCGCGCCCAGCGACGACCCGCAAGCCCAGGCGCTCGCATTAGGCTGGACCGAGGTGGCGTGCGTCTATGCGCGCTACGAGCAAGTCTTGGCCGAACGCGGCGCACTGGATTTCGGTGGCCTGCTGCTGCACACCGTTCGCCTGCTGGAAAGCCGGCCCGCGCTGCTGGCCGAGCTACAAGGCCGCTACGCCGAGATCCTGGTGGACGAATACCAGGACATGAACCGCGCCAGTGGTGTGCTGTTGAGCCTGTTGGCGGGCACTGGGCGTGGCCTGTGGGTGGTCGGCGACTTGCGGCAGGCCATCTACCGCTTCCGGGGCGCATCGCCCGCCAACCTGACCGAGTGGGAGCGCGACTTTCCCGGTGGGCGACGGCTGCGGCTGGATGTTAATTATCGCTCTGACCCGAACATCGTCGGCCTGTTCGCCACGCTGGGCGCGGCCATGCCGTTGTCCGGCGCGCCGCCCGCCTGGACCGCGCATCGTCCCGCCGGCACGGAGCCGCAGTTGTGGCTGGCCGAAGCCGACGATAACGAGGCCGAAGCGCAAGGCATCCTGCACGAGATCCGCCGCCGCCATGCTGCTGGGCGACCCTTGCGCGACCAAGTGGTGCTGTGCCGCACGCATGGACAGGCCGCCGGCATCGCCCGCGCGTTGGAAGCCGCCGCCGTGCCGACTCTCTACCTCGGCAACCTGTTCGAGCGACCCGAAGTGCGCGATCTGTTGGCCGTGGTGGCGCTGGCGGCGGGCGAAGGCAATGCCCTGTTGCGCGCCGCCCGGCTCACCGGCCACCCACT
This sequence comes from Chloroflexota bacterium, assembly GCA_030853735.1. Lineage (GTDB taxonomy): Bacteria > Chloroflexota > Chloroflexia > QHBQ01 > JAICKM01 > JAICKM01. The sequence continues at coordinate 6,578 of JALYUO010000639.1, read as the reverse complement.
AGACCGCGCCGCCTGCGCCGCGCTGCTCACCCATGCCCGCAGCGCTGAACTGTCGTTTCCGCGCGCGCTGGAGGCCGCCGCCGCAGCGGGGCTGGACGAAAGCGCCGTCGCGGCCTGCACCGCCCTCGCCGCCGCTATCAGCGAAGCCGGGTCGTTCCGCACCGCCGCGCCGTTCCTAGCGCGTATCTTGTTTGGCCCGCTGTCGCCGGTACGCGCCGCGCTGGCCGCCGGTGCGGGAGCCGCCGCCCGCCTGCTGGCCGCCCGCAACCTGCTCGATCTCGCCCGCAGCTCTGACGCGCTCGATCAATCCACCGCCCCGCCCAGTCCAGCCGGCACCGACACGGCCAGCACGGATGCGGCAAGCAGCGCCCCTACAGCAGTGACAGACAACGCAACCCCGTCAACTCAACACTCAACACTCAACACTCAACACTCAACACTCGCCGCGTTTCTGACCCAGGTACGCCGCCTCTATGCCGCCAAAGAAGGCGTGGGCCGCGCCGCCGATCCATTGCCCGATCTCGATGCGGTGCGCGTGCTGACCGTCCATGCCAGCAAAGGGCTGGAGTTTCCGGTGGTCTACTTGCCGGGGCTGGCGGCGGGCCGCTTCCCGTTCAAAAAGATGTGGGAACCGTGCCCCATCCCGCCGGGGCTGATCCGCGATGGCGACCCCAGCGATCAGCTGCTGGAAGAGACCTGCCTGTTTTTCGTCGCCCTCAGCCGCGCCCGCGACGAACTGGTGATCAGCCGCGCCGCCCGCTATGGCAAGCAAAGCGCCAAGCGGTCGCCATTGCTGGACCCGCTCGATCCTTATTTCGCCGCCCATCCGCCGCAACGCTTGCATTGGGCCGCCGCCGCTTTGCCGGCGGAAGACGATGCGCCCCCCCTCGCACCTGCGATCAACGAGCCTTTAACGCTCACTGTCGAAGCCCTGGAACTCTACCTGCGCTGCCCCCGACAATACGAATACAGCCGCCTGTGGCAGTTCGACCGCGACGACGAAAAGGGCAGCTATCAACGTTTTCATGGGGTCGTCCATGGGCAGATCCAGGGGTTGCGCGATGCTCACCGCCGGGGTGCCTTGCCCGGCGACGAGGCGGCCGTGCTGGAGACCCTGACCGCTGCCTGGACGGCGGACGGGCCACAGGGCCACCCGCACGAAGCGATCTATGCTGAGGCCGCGCGGGGTTTGGTGCTAGGCACTTGGCACCGCTTGGCCGCGATCACGCCCGATACGCCCTGGCACAACGAGGTAGCGGTGCAGATCAACGGGGCGACGGTGCGCGCCCGACTGGATTTGGCCGCTCACACGCCGCAAGCCGGGGTGCGCGTGGTGCGCGTTCGCACCGGCAAGCCCAACGACGAGGACCGCAAATCGCCGCGCCTGGCCCTGTTGCGCCGCGCCGCCGAGCAAGTTGCCGGCTCCGGCGTGCCGGTGACCATAGAACTCGAATATCTGCAAACCGGGGAGACCATCGAGGTGCCCGATACGCGCTACGAAGCCGCCCGCATCGAGAAATATGAACGCGCCGTCGCCGGCATCCGCGCCGCCCATTTCCCGCCCACCCCCGCCGAAGCCGATGCCTGCCTGCGCTGCCCCTTCTGGATCATTTGCCCAACCTAGTACTTTCGGGCTATCGAACCCGTAACCCCTTGCATCTTGCCGCTTTTTCTGCTATAACATCTATACGTTGATCAGGCTGTGGGCGAAATGGGACAATCGCCTGCCGCACAGCGTATGGACCCCCGCCGGAGCGCGGGGGCATTTGTTTAGACCCCCGTACTCGTGGCGTGCTGGTATTTGGATGCCTTCTACGCGGAGGCGGTAGAGAGTAGGAAAAGCGATGACCGAGCAAATTGTCTATCTGACGGCGGAAGGCAAAATCGAACTCGAAGCGAAACTTGAGTTTTTGCGAACCAGCCGCCGGCGCGAAGTAGCCGAGCGCATTCGTGGCGCGAAGGACGATGGCGACATCAGTGAGAGTGGCGAATATGAGGATGCCAAGCGCGAGCAGGCGTTCCTCGAAGGTGAAATCCGCAGCCTCGAACAAACCCTGCGCCACGGGCGCGTGATCGAAAACACCGGCACCACCGAGACGGTCGCCGTAGGCCGCACCGTCACCGTGCGCCCTTCGGACGGCACCGAAGACGAAAGCTGGCGCATCGTCAGCCCCGCCGAGTCCAACCCCCGCCAGCACAAAATCTCCACCGCCTCCCCCATCGGCGCGGCGCTGATCGGGCGCAAGGTCGGCGAAACGGTCCAGATCGAAACCCTGGCCGGGCACATGGAGATGCAAATCCTCAAAGTGGACTGACCCTTTACCGATTCTTTTGATCCACGAAGGAACGCGAAGAAGCACGAAGACTATTTTGATCCGCGAAGGGCCGCGAAGACGCGCAAAGACGGTTAGGGTTTTAGGATTTAGCGAGAGTTTAGTTGTCCCCGATCCAGCCGAGGAGAACTAGCCGAGCAAACCCTGGATACCTTTTGCCAAATGTTAGACGACAATTCGCTTAACCCCCTTCGTGCTTCTTCGCGGTCCTGCGCGGATCGAACCGTTGCTAAACTGTCCCCTCTCAAAACCCTTCGCGCGTCTTCGCGGCCCTTCGCGGATCAAAACCGTTACTCGCGCACCCAGGTGACGGTGAGGCCACGCGCCCGCAAAGCATCCCACATCGCCTCCGGCGCGAGCCAGTTGCGCCAATCAAGCAAGCCCGGCGGCAGGGGGTCGGCTAGGTGGCGCGCGACCGCCAGCGCGCAGGGCAGCACGAACAGCAAGCGCACATCCGGCGCGACGATGTTGACCGTCCCGGCGCGGATCACCGCATGGTGGGCCGGGCGCGGTGCGATACCGCGCACCGAAGCCTGCAATGCGCCGTCATCTTCGCTCACGGCCCGCAAGGGAGCCGATAGCCCCAACAGCAGGGTGAGCAGCGGCCCTTTATAGCGCCAGCGCCAGCCCATGCGCCGCAGCAATCCCAGCGCCGCCAGCCCCCGGTTCACCAGATCACGATCAAAGCCCAGCCGCACGCGGATACGGTCGGGGCGCACCCCAAACAGGTCGGGGAACAGATCATAGTCAGGCGCGTCAAAGGTGTAGACCTTGCGCCGGCCAATGGGCGCGGGAAAGTCGGCCCGTTGCCGCCCGCTCCAGCCATAGACATGGCGGGCGATGGGGCGACCGGTGCAGCGCACCGCCGCCGCCAGCGCACCCACCCCGCGCGCCCGGTGGCTGCCGATGTAGAACGCGAGGTCAATGCGCGCCACTTCCTCTAGCGCCAACTCGGTGCGGGCGTATTCGCTCATCAGCGCCGACAGGCCGGGCAATGCGCCCAGCCCCGTGCCCGCCGCAATGCCCGCCGCCGCAATCTCCGCCCGCAGATCCAGCACGCGGCCCACAAAGCGGCGGTTGTCGGCAATATCAAAATAGGCCACCCCGGCTGCCATGCACGCCGCCGGCAGGGTGGTCGGCACCCCCTGGAAGTCGCGCAAGCAACAGACGGCGGCATCCATGCCTACCAGCAGGCGGGCCAGCCCAGCAGCATCCGCCAAGTCTGCCTGAGCCGCGCGCACGCGCTCCCCAGTGGGGTCTAGCTCGCGCGCTGCCGCGCGTTCGCTGTCTGGTTGCGGCCCCACCAGCAACAGGCGCGCCGGCGTGTGGGCCAGCAAATCGGCGGCCAGCAGCCGGCCAAACACGCTACCGCCCGCATAAATCAACACCGCCGGTTCGCTCGGCACTTCCTGGACCATGATGCACGCTCCTCCCCTGTCGCCGTTATTCTAGCAGAGGCACCGGCAGAACACAACCGGAGGGAAAGGGGTTTGTAATGATTCAGGTTGCGCGGCGGTAAGAGGCCCATTCACCCAGCAATATAGGGGGCGCTTGAATTGTAGGAGGGTGGCTCCGCCCCGCGACCGTGCCGGCGCTGCTTCTCAGGCTGAACGTGGCAACCTACGAGGCAAATCGCGGTCAGGCAGGCATCGCGGGACAGAGCCACCCTCCTACAATCCGGTGCTGATCGGGCGACGGGCTGGTTAGACTGAATAGTTACGGGAGTGGGGGTTAGGTCGGCGTACTACCAGATCGCGTATAATAGAGCAACGAGAAGGGTTTAGCGACGACCCGACCCTGGATCAGGCGGGCCGCCAGAGGAGACGATGCCGCATGACCGCAACACTGCCGACACGAAGCGAGATCCCCGCCGAACTGACCTGGGATCTCACCCCGGTGTACGCGGATAATAGCCGCTGGGAAGCCGATTTCGCGGCCATTGAGCCGCTGCTGGACGAACTGGGCGGCTATCAGGGTCGCCTGGGAGCCGATGCCGCCACGCTGTTGGCCGCCACGCGCCTGCAAGACCGCATCCACCAACAGGTCTACCAGTTGGCCGTCTACGCCATGCTAAAGCGCGACGAAGACACGACTGACGCGACTTATCAGGCGCTAGCCGACCGTGCCCAGCAATTGATGGCGCGCGTGGGGGCCGCCGGCTCGTTTGTGCGCCCAGAACTGCTGGCCTTGCCTGACGGCACCCTTGACCGCTTGCAGGCCGAGGAGCCGGACCTCCAGCTGTATGCCCATGTCTTTGCCGACCTGCTGCGCGAAAAGCCCCATGTGCTGTCGGCGGCGGAAGAAAACCTGCTGGCCGGCATGAGCGAGATCGCCGCTGCGCCCGGCACCGTGTTCGCCGTGCTGAACAACGCCGACATGACCTACGGCACCGTGACCGATGAGAGCGGGGCAGAAGTCGCGCTAACCCACGGCCGCTATGGGCGGTTCATGCAGTCGCAACAACGCCCCCTGCGCGCCGAGGCGTTCCTCAAAATGCACGCGACCTATCAGGCCCACCGCAACACCTGCGCCGCGCTCTATGCGGCCAACGTCAAGGCCAACGTCTTCCAGGCGCGCACGCGCAAATATGGCTCCGCGCTGGAGGCCGCGCTGTATGGCGACAACGTGCCTACCACCGTTTACACCAACCTGATCGAGACCGTGCATGAGGGTTTGCCGTTGCTGCATCGCTATCTTGACCTGCGCCGGCGGGTGTTGGGCGTGGAGCAGTTGCATATGTACGACCTTCATGTGCCGTTGATCGGCGACACCGCCGCACAGATCCCCTACGCCGAAGCGCGCCAAACGGTGCTGGACGCGCTGCGCCCCCTAGGAGCCACCTACGGCGAGGCCGCTGCCAAAGGCTTGACGACGGGCCGCTGGGTGGATGTGTATGAAACGCCCAACAAACGCTCCGGCGCGTATAGCTGGGGCGCATACACCACGCCGCCCTACATCTTGCTCAACTACCAGGACACGCTCAACGACGTGTTCACCCTGGCTCACGAACTAGGCCACGCCATGCACTCCTATTTCACGCGCCAGGGCCAGCCTTTCGTCTACGGCAACTACACCATCTTTGTCGCCGAGGTGGCCTCCACGCTCAACGAGGCGCTGCTGACCCACCAGCTGTTGCAGCAAGAAGGCGACCCCAAGCTGCGCTTGGCCGTGGTCAACAACGACCTCGACGGCTTCCGCGCCACGCTCTACCGCCAGACCATGTTCGCTGAGTTCGAGAAGCTGACCCACGAAGCCGCCGAAGCCGGCGAGTCGCTGACCGCCGACCGGCTCTCCGAACTGTATTATGGGCTGAACAAGCTCTATTATGGCGAGGGCGTGGTGTCCGACGAGACCATCGCTATCGAATGGGCGCGCATCCCGCACTTCTATAGCAGCTTCTATGTCTACAAGTACGCCACCGGCATTTCGGCGGCCAACGCGCTGGCACAAGGCATCATCCGCGAGGGCCAGCCGGCGGTGGACCGCTATCTGCGCTTCCTGGGGCGCGGCAGCAGCACCTACTCGATTGATCTGCTGCGCGATGCCGGGGTAGACATGGCCTCGCCCGCGCCGGTGAGCCAAGCGCTGGGCGTGTTCAGTGGGATGCTCGATGAGATGGAGCGCCTGCTGGGGGAAACCGGCCACCTGCCGCCGGCCACCGCCACCGCGTAAAATTGGTAGCTAAAGTCGTGCGAAGCGATGGAAGCGCCGGAGCCGTTCAAGCGTTACACTAGGTAGAAGAACCTTTCCTCCTTTGGATAGCTCCGGCGGTCCGCCCAACCGCCGGGGCTTTTCCTTTGCCCATATTCCCCCTCGCGAAAGGACTGAGCATGGCAATTCAGCCTGATATGATCGGCATTACCGTCAAAGACATGACGGCGGCGCTGGCCTTCTACCGGCTGCTGGGCTTGGCGATCCCGGCGGACAGCGCGGGCGAACCCTATGTCGAGGTGATCACCCCGAACGGCTATCGCATTTCGTGGAACAGCCAGGAGATGGTCAAAGACCTCGACCCCGACTGGACGGAACCAACCGGGCACCGTATGGCGCTGGCCTTCAAGTGCGACAGCCCCGCCGAAGTGGATGCCGCCTATGAACAAATCGTCGCCGCCGGCTATGAGGGACACAAAGCGCCGTGGGATGCCTTCTGGGGCCAACGCTACGCCGTCGTGCTGGACCCCGACGGCAATCTGGTGGACATCTTCGCCACGCTGCCCGACTCTACATCAGCCGAGTAACCTAAAC
>JALYUO010000637.1 GCA_030853735.1 Chloroflexota bacterium | reverse complement strand
GGTTGGACCCGCCCCGCTATATATGCCTATTGGGCGGCTGCGCCGGCGCTCTCGGTGGCGGGAGTCGCGGCGGGGGTCGCACCCGGCAGCGCGCCGCCGACCTCGAAGCGCACGAAACGGCGAATCTGGATGTTTTCGCCCAGCTTGCCCACCGCCTCGTGGATCAGTTGCTCGATGGTGCGCTTCGAATCGCGGATAAACGGCTGGGTGAGCAAGACGTGCTCGGCCTCGCCCTCGCCGTCCTGCACTTCGTCGGCGCGGATATAGCGCGGCGACATGGCCGCGATCTGCATGGCGATGTCGTGCGCCAGCTTGCGGAAGTCCTCGGTGCGGGCCACGAAGTCGGTCTCGCAGTTCAGCTCGACCATCGCGCCGATGCGCCCGCCGGCATGGATATAGGTGTCAATGATGCCCTGGTTCGCCTCGCGCTCCAGTTTTTTCTGTAGCTGCATTGCGCCCCGTTCGCGCAGCACTTCCACGGCGCGGTCCAAATTGCCGTTGGCCTCTTGCAAGGCTTTTTTGCATTCCATCACGCCCGCGCCGGTCTTTTCACGCAGCTCTTTCACACTCGTCGCCGAAATCTCCACAATGGTCCTCCTAGGTGTCAGGTGTCAGGTATCAGGTATCAGGTGTTAGGCAGGTATCAGGTATCAGGTATCAGGCAGGTCTCAGGCAGGTGTTAGGTGTCAAGCAGATGTCAGGTCTACGTTGGTCGTCTCCTGATGCCTGATACCGCGTCGTACCGTATGCGCGCGTCAGGCACCAAGCATTATATCGTCGCCTGATGCCTGATGCCTGATACCTAATGCCTAGTTAGTCCTCGTCCGGCTCGAAGACTCCGCCCTGCACTAGGCCGGCGTATTCCATCTCCTGGGCCGCTTCGGCATCGGCGCGGGCGCTTTCGCGGCGGGTCAGCCCGTCGTTGACCGCGTCGGCGATCTTGGCGGTCACGGTCCGCACCGCACGGATCGCATCGTCGTTCGAGGGGATCACATAATCCACTTCGTCGGGGTCACAGTTGGTGTCCACCATCGCAATGACGGCGATGCCCAGCTTGATAGCCTCGGTGATGGCGATGCGCTCACGGTGCGGGTCCACGATGAACACGGCGGCGGGCAGGTCGCGCATATCTTTGATGCCGCCCAACGTCTCGTTCAGCTTGCGGATTTCTTCGGTCAGCTTGGTCGCTTCGGCTTTGGGCAGCAGGTCGAACTCGCCCTTATCACGGCGGGCTTCCAGGTCGTGCAGATAGCGCAGGCGCGTCCGCATGGTGCTGAAGTTGGTGAGCATCCCGCCCAGCCAGCGTTTGTTGACGAAGAACATCCCGCAGCGTTCCGACTCTTCGCGCACCGTGTCTTGCGCTTGCTTTTTGGTGCCGACGAAGACGATCTTGCCGCCGTTCGCGGCCGTGTCGGCGGCAAAGCGCATCGCGCCCTGCAAGCCCTGCACGGTCTGCTGCAAGTCAATAATGTGGATGCCGTTGCGCTCGGTGAAGATGTAGGGGCGCATCTTGGGGTTCCAGCGTTTGGTCTGGTGGCCGAAGTGAACGCCCGCCTCCAGCAGCCCCTTCATCGAGATGCTGTAGGCCCCATCGCGGGTCTGGACCACCTCACGGCCATCGCGCGGCGCATTGCGGTCGGAAGCCGGCACCGCCGACGTGCTGAGCGCAACAGGTGCGATAGGTGTAGCAGGCACAACCGACGGGGTCGGCGTGACGGGCATGGAATCGGTTAAAGTCACAGTGTTTTCCTTTCATCCGTTAGAGACATCCGCGCTCGTCATCCCCTGCCGGAACCTGCCCCAGTCGCAGCTAGGCACAAGCACGACCGCCAGGGTCAGAGCGCGTGTCGAATTAAATAGCATGGCACCCCCCATCGGCGGGCGCACTATCGGTGATTATACCACAGCCGGGCGCAGCGTGCAACCACCAAGCCCGCACAAAAAGACCGCCCCGGCTGGGACGGTCTTTTATCTGGTAGCGGAGACAGGATTCGAACCTGCGACCTTTGGGTTATGAGCCCAACGAGCTGCCACTGCTCCACTCCGCGCCGCTGTTTTGCTTACTTGGCTATTATACCGCAGCGACCGAGCCATGTCAAGGAGTTTGTCTGACGTAAGTGTTCAGCCGGTGAGCCTGTCGCCCGCTCACGAGCGAATTGACGAAGTGTAGGAGGCGGTTCCACCCGGCGCGGCTGGCCTTAGAGCCGGCTTGCCCGCAGGCCACTGCGCTCCCCCAGAGATCGCGGTAAGGCTGGCTTCGCCGGGTGGAACCGCCTCCTACCTCCATCCCAAGATCGTCCTAGGGCCGGCCGCGCGTACTGAACACTTACTTCCTGACAGCCTGCACTGGCTGCTGGATAGGCGCGCCCAACACTGCGCCAGATCCGTGGTCCATCGGCGGCAGGCCGTCCCCGAATGTGGAACGAATACCCGAATGCTGGAGATGCCAGAGGCGGAGGCCGCTCCCGACAGCGAACTACAGGTCATGCGGCAGAACGGGCACCGCTATTCAGGTAGGTGAGTCGAATTGCGGAAGAAAGGCGCAAAAAAACCGCCCCAGATGGGACGGTCTCTCTGATTTGGTAGCGGAGACAGGATTCGAACCTGCGACCTTTGGGTTATGAGCCCAACGAGCTGCCACTGCTCCACTCCGCGCCGCTGTTTTGCTTACTTAGCTATTATACGCAATACACAGGCCAATGTCAAGGGCAAGCAAAGCCCATTTGCCGATCCATTTACGCGGCGAGGCTACCGGCCTGTGCCAAACAGTGCCGCCCAACGATCCCAGGCGCGACCACCGGTGCGGGCGGGATCGGGAGCCGCAGATTGGCCGATCCCGGTGCCGGGTGCTGCGCCGGATTGCGTGCCGCCTACGCCGGAGGGAGCGGCGGGGGGGAGCGTGTCGGTCAGCACCGGCAGGACGATCTGCTCATTGGGCAGGCGCATATTCAGGTCGGTGCGGGCGCGCAGCTCGGCGTAGGCATCCGACTGGTAGTATTGCAGATCGCGCGCCAGCTTGCGATTGCCGGCCGCCAGCGCATCGTTGGCCTGCCGGCTCACCTCGCCCTGGTTCGCCAGCCGTTGAGCCTGCACCACCTCGCGGGCAAAGCTATAGCCGAAGCCCAGCCCCACCAGCACCAGCGCCAGCATCAACACCTGTGCGCCCCATGTTCGTCCCCGTCGCATCAGCCGATCTCCGCTCTCCAAGCCCCCAACGCTGCCCCATTATAGCACAGGTTGTGTGTTATGTTAAGCGTCGCCGGGCGTAAAGCGTAAAGCGTAAAACGTAAAACGTATTTCCTGGATTCCTTTAGGCCTAGCTATGTAATGACCAGCAAGCAGTACGCATTACGTTTTACGTTTTACGCTTTACGTTCCATGTCCGGGTGGCGCAAGTGCCACGGCGTGGCCTGCTCATAGGCATGGCCGGCGCGTAGCAGCGTGGCCTCGGCGAAGGGGCGGGCCTGGAGGTGCAGGCCAATCGGCAAGCCGTCGGCAAAGCCGCAGGGGATCGAGAGGCCGCAGATGCCGGCCAAGTTCGCCGGGATGGTGTAGACATCCATTAGGTACATCTGCAACGGGTCGCTGACCTCGCCCACGCGGAAAGCGGTCGTGGGGGCCGTGGGGCCAAGCAGGAGGTCCACCTGCTCAAACGCCTGGGCAAAATCCTGCGCGACCAGGGTTCGCACCTGCTGCGCTTTCTTATAGTAGGCATCGTAATAGCCCGAACTCAGGCCGTAGGTGCCCAGCATGATGCGGCGCTTCACCTCGGCCCCAAAGCCCGCGCCGCGCGTGCGCGACATCAAATCGGTGCCCGCGCTGTCCGCGCCCCCCCCGTTGCCGCTTACACGCAGGCCGTATTTCACACCGTCGTAGCGGGCCAAGTTGGCGCTGGCCTCGGCGGGGGCGATGATATAGTACGCCGCCAGCGCGTATTCGGAGTAGGGCAACGAAACCTCGTGTAGAGTCGCACCCAGCAGTTGGAACTGCGCGACCGCCGCCTGGATCGCACCGGCAACGGCCGGCGGCAAGCGGTCAAGGATGTACTCGCGCGGCACGCCCACGCGCAGGCCACGCAGATCTTGCGTGAAGGCGGCGCTGTAGTCGGGCACAGGCACCGGCTGGCTGGTCGAGTCGAGCGGGTCTTGGCCGGCGATCACGCCCAGCACCAGCGCCAGATCCATGACGCTGCGCGCGAACGGGCCGATCTGGTCGAGCGACGAGGCAAAGGCGATCACGCCGGAGCGCGACACGCGGCCGTAGGTCGGTTTGAGGCCGGCGATGCCACACAGCGCGGCGGGTTGGCGGATGCTGCCGCCGGTATCGGTGCCCAGGCTGAAATAGCCCATGCCCGCCGCCACCGCCGCCGCCGATCCGCCACTGCTGCCGCCCGGCACGCGCGTGGTGTCCCATGGATTGCCGGTGGGGCCAAAGGCCGAAGTCTCGGTGCTGGAGCCCATGGCAAACTCGTCCTGGTTGACCTTGCCCAGCAACACCGCGCCGCCGTCAAGCAGCCGTTGCACCACCGTGCCGTTATACGGCGGCACAAACCCTTCCAGGATGCGCGACCCAGCGGTGGTGGGAATGCCCGCCGTCAGCAACATATCTTTGAGGCTCATCGGGATGCCGTCCAGTGGGCCGCACGCGCTGCCCGCCGCGCGGCGCGCATCGGATGCGCGGGCCTGTGTGCGCGCCAGGTCGGCGGTGACGGTCAGGAAGGCATGGATAGCAGGGTCCGCAGCAGCGATGCGCGCTAGGCAGGCTTCGGTCAAATCCAGGCTGGAGACTGCACCGCTATCGAGCAAGGCGCGTGCTTCGTGTAGCGTGAGAAACGCTAGATCAGGAGCCATGCTCATGCCCCGTCTCCGGCGGCTTCCAACACAGCGGGCACCTTGAACAGCCCCGCGCTCACCGCAGGCGCGTTCGCCAGCATCGCTTCCGGCGGGAAAGGCGGGCGGGCCTGGTCGGGGCGCAACACATCGCGCAGGTCAAACACCTGGGCGGTCGGCGGCACCGCCGAGGTATCCACCGCGTTCAACATATCAATATGGCTCAACACCGCCGCCAATTGGCGGCCCATCTGCTCCAGTTCGTCGGGGGCCAGCTCTAGCCGCGCTAACCGCGCCACATGAGCCACCTCGGCCGGGGTCAACATCGTAGTCTCTCCTAAAAGGCATCAGGGGTCAGGTATTAGGCATCAGGAGACGACCGACGACCGACCAATGACGACTGACCCC
>JALYUO010000608.1 GCA_030853735.1 Chloroflexota bacterium | reverse complement strand
CAACTGCTACAGCAACTCGCCTTGGGCAGGGTGCTGCGGGTGGACAGGTTTGGTCGCCGGCGGCGGGTCGGCAGCCGGCACTTCGTCCTCTGCCACTGCTTCGGCTGCCTGCGCCGTGTGTTCGCTGTGCCGCACAGCGCCGACGGCTGGGGGCGACTGGGCCGCCGGCGCGGCAGCGGCGAGTGGGCGGTTGGGGGCTGCGGGGTCGTCGTCCAGCTCCTCCGGCTCTTGCAGGCGCGCGCCGCAATAGAGGCAGTTGGCCGTGCCGGCGTTCACCCAGCGCACCAGGTCGTTGTTGAGGGCCGCCCCGCAATCCGGGCAATGGGCGGGCAGCCACTCCGCATCGGCAAACGGATGGGCCAGCTTTTCCTCTAACTCCATCTGCTTCACGGCCCCCATCGCGGTGTGCAGATCGCAATTCGCCAAGTGCTGATAAAGCTGAATCGCATCAAATTGGCCCTGCTGCCGCAGCAATTGCCGCACCTGGTCCAGACCCGCCGCGTCCACGGCCTTTGGCGTTTTGGGTCGGAACGGATCGTACTCGCCGATCTGGAAAAACTTCTTGATCTCGTCCATTCATCAAACCTCCAGCGCCTAATTGCCTGCCATCCACCATCGAGTTAGCAGCATTATAGGATCGACGCTCTAGGCTGTCAATAGTCGCAAACCGGCCACCCCGGAGTTGTCGCACCACAAAGACACAAAGGACACAAAGATTGCTTAATGGATCAATCCTTCGCTCTCTTCGTGCCTGCGCGGTGAAAAAGCTGTGGACAGATGTCAGCCGGAAACTAGACACCCCAGCTTACGCAGTACGCCTTACGGACGCAGCAGGGAGGCTAGGTACAGCGGGCTGAGGGCGCGGCGCGCGTCCATAGAGTCGCCCAGCACGCCCGCCATGACCGCTAACTGGCCGGGGCGGTGGGCGAGGCGCGGGGCCACGTAGTTGAGGCCCAGCGGCACCTGCACAAAGCCCTGCACCACCCGGCAGACCAAATCTTTGGCGAAAAACGCCTGCCGCCGGGCCGCCCGGTAGGGCTGCAACGCCCGCGCCGAGAGGTCGCCTGCCGCCAGCGCGGCCAGGATCACCGGCGCGGCCAGTTCCGCGCCGCGCAACGCCTTGTACACGCCCTCGCCGGTGAAGGGGTCGAAAAAGCCCGCCGCATCGCCCACCAGCAGCCAGCCGGGGCCGCACGGCTGCCGCGCCCCCACGCCCACCGGCCCCACGCCGCGCACCGCCGTCACCTGCGTGGCCCCAGCCATCGTCGCGGTCAGCGTGGGGAAAGCCGCCAGCGCCGCCGCGAAGCGCGCTGCGCTCGATAGGCGGGGCGCATCCGGGCCGGGCAGCCGCACCACGATGCCCACATGGACCAGCCCATCAGTCAGGGGGGCCAAGCCGCAGTAGCCGTGCGCCGCGACGTGCATCTCGCCCCAATTGTCGCAGCCCCGCACGCCGCTATAATGGGCGACCAAGCCCAGGCGCACCGGCCAGCGCAGGGGGCGCGTGACACCCAGCGCGCGCGCCACCGCCGAATGCGACCCATCGGCCCCCACGATCAGCGGCGCGCGCCACGCCTGCACCGCGCCCGCGCCCTGGCGCACCTGTACGCCGACCACCTGCGCGCCGTCGCGCAACACATCCACCACGCGCGTGTGTTCGTGCAGGTCGGCACCACCTGCCGTGGCATAGGCGACCAACGCGGCATCCAGCCGCAAGCGCGGCGTTGCCAGCACCGCCCCGCCCTGCGCCGCGTAATCCATCGTAAAACTCGTGCCGTTGGCGGCGATCACGCGCATGGCCGGTAGTCGGCGGGGCCGCGCCTGCTCCACATAGGGCAACGCCCCCATGCGCGCCAGCACGGCGGCGGTCTGCGGGCTGGTGTACTCGCCGCACGCTTTGTCACGCGGGAAGGCCGCCTTGTCGAGCAAGGCCACACGCACCCCCGCCCGCGCCAACTGCCCGGCCAGTCCAGCACCCGCCGGCCCCGCCCCCGCGATAATCACATCATACTGCCGATCCATCCAACCACCCTGTCCCTGGCGACCCCGGTCCCCTATTTGTCGTACCATTTGTTATGTCTGCCTATCCCCCACCACTAAAG
>JALYUO010000599.1 GCA_030853735.1 Chloroflexota bacterium | reverse complement strand
CACTCTAGGCCCGCCGACTGGCCCTTAGCGGCGAGCCTGAAGCGGCGGGCGTGAGCAGCGGAGCGCGGCGATAGCCTGCCTAGCGGTCACACTCACAGTACGGTAGTAGGACTTTGCATAAGCCCTGCCTCCTCAACTGCCAACCGGCGGGGCCGGCACCACGCTGTCGCCGCCGAGCGCCCGCCGCAATTGGCGTTGCCGCTCCTCGTCCTGCGCCACATACTCGACAAAATAGTGGAACACGGGGTCGCTGTAGTCGTTCACTAGGCTATCCAGCACACCTTTGACGATGTGCTGGATAAACGCCTGCCGGTCCAACGCCGGGGTATAGAGAAAGCTCATGCCGACTTTACGGCGCTTGAGGATGTTTTTCTCGTAAAGCCGGCTCATGGTGGTCATGACCGTCGTATAGGCGATGTTGCGGTTTTCGGCTTGGCGCGCAAGCTGGAGTTCGTGAAGCACATCGGCGGCGGTGGCGTGTTCAATCTGCCAGACGACGGTCATGATCTGAGCTTCCAGCGGCCCTAAAACTTTGCTTATGCCGTCTTGTGCGGGATTAAACTTGAAGCGAAGGGTGCGGTCTTGCGCGGCCATATAGCAATGCTCCTTTGCCCATCTGGGGTCCAACAACAGCCCACCGGCGGGTCGCCCGGCAACCGGAGGCACGGCGGGCGGGGGTCGCCATTTTCACTTCTATTAAGATCAGGCGGATCTACCGTCTATTGTAGTACGAATTGCGCTAGTTGTATAGGGGCTGGAGTATGACAAAAAGATAACAGTTGCGGGCCGGTGCCGCCTGTGCTATACTCGGCTGCCGTAACCACCCACCGCCGTTGCTACTCAGGAGACTGCGCCCATGTGCCTGCTGCCCTCGCATCCCGATGCGGCCTTGCCGCCGAGCGCGCTGCCCCGCATTGCCGAAGAGGGAGTCGGCGGCCTGGGCGAACCGTTGCCGTTGAGCGAAAAGACGCTGGCGGCGGTGTGGAACGCGCAACGCCCGTTGCAGGGGCCGTTCTGGACGACGGGGCACACGCCGGTAGCGATCCTCTATCGCGGCCAGTGGTCGGGCGGAGCGGGGCCGGACTTTAAGGGCGCGCTGGTGGCCTTCGGCGCGGAGCGTCCGCAGCAGGGCGACATCGAGCTGCACTTGCGCGCGGCGGATTGGTATGCCCACGGCCACCACCGGGATCCGGCCTATGACGGGGTGCTGCTGCACGTTGTCTACACGCTGGGTGGGCGGGACACAAGCCCGATCCCATTGGCGGATGCGCGGCGGGCCCGCACGGCAGCGGGCCGCGAAATCCCTACCCTGGTGCTGGGGCCACACATCACCGCCGACCCGGCCTTGTTGGCGACGCTGGCCTTGCCCGACACGTTGGGCGATCTGTCGGAGGAGCCGTGCTGGGAGCGCACCGCCCACCGCCCGCTGGATGAACTGCTGGCGCTGCTGGGCGCGGCGGGCGACCAACGTTTCGCCGAAAAAAGCGCCCGCCTGGAAGCGGACTTGGCCGTGGCGTTGGACGACCTACCCGCGCACGAACACGAAGCCGCTGCCGAACAACTCCTCTACGCCGGGCTGTGTGACGGGCTGGGCTATAGCGCCAATCGTGCGCCGTTTGTGGCCCTGGCGGCGCGGCTGCCCGTGCGCCTGTTGCGGCTGCTGGTGCCCGCCGACCGACCCGCCGCCGACCGCACGGCGTTGCTGGAAGCGGCCCTGCTGGGCGCGGCGGGGCTGCTGCCCTCGCAGCGCACCATCCGCAAAACGCTGGACTGGCAAAGCGCGGCCCAAGCCGAGGAATGTGAGCGCGGCTGGACGGCGTTGCGCCCGTTGCTAGGCCATTTGCTGGCCGAGACCGGCGCGGCTCCCGTTTGGCAATTCGGGGTGCGCCCACCGAACGCTCCGGCGCGGCGGGTGGCTGCCCTGGCCCATCTGCTGACCTGGCTGTTGCCTGGTGGGCTGCTGGCCGGCTTCCTGGCCGATGCCGGCAGCGACCAGCCCCCGGCGGCGCTGGCGGCGCGCTGGCTGGAACGGCTTCAGGTGGCCGCGCCGCACGCCTTTTGGGGCGAATATAGCGACTTCGGTACGCCGCTGGGCGGCGCTGGGCGTGGCTGCGATCTGATCGGGGCCGACCGCGCCGGCGACCTGTTGGTGAACACGGTGCTGCCTTTCCTGGCCGCCTGGGGCGCGACTACGGACCAACCCGCCCTCACCGCCGGCGCCCAGGCCGTCTACGCCGCCACGCCGCGCCTCGCCGACAACGCCGTGACCCGCGCCATGCTGGGCGAAGTGTTCGGCCCGCGCCGGCGGCAGGTCCGCCTGGGCGCGCGCGAACAGCAAGGGCTGATCGGCCTGCATCGTCGCTACTGTGCCCTCCGCAACATCTATGAGTGCCCCTTGTCGGGCTTGGCGCGGGGGCTGCGCTAGGATATTGCGGTGCCGGCGGACCTAACCCCCCCACCCCCTTCCCTACGAAGGAAGAGGGAGCGCGACGGCTGATATGCCAATCCTGTCATAGTCATTAGCACTGCGTAAACTCCCCCTTCCTTCGTAGGGAAGGGAGTTGGGTGTTAGGTCCGCCGCCGACGCACTAAGCAACATCTGAGCGCGCACGGCCTTGACACGTCGCGCTGATGGCGGTATAATAAGCGCAGAACGATGGGGTGTCGTCTAACGGTAGGACAGCTGATTCTGGATCAGTCAGTTGAGGTTCGAATCCTTGCACCCCAGCCCTATAGCACAACAAAGCGGCCTGGATGCTCATCATCTAGGCTGTTTTGTTTATAGGCACTGATTATGCTACCTAAACGGGGCCGCCGTATAGTAATCGCCCAAGTAGTAGAGTAACAACCTCCAGTCCTATATGCTACAAAGGAGAACTCACATGGCCGACCACGAGACGCATTATGATGCCGACGATAAAGAGACCGGCACCACCTACGACAGCAAACAGGGTGATCATACGATCAATTATGATAGCGACGGCAAAGAGACCGGCACCACCTACGAGAGCGCGGACGGCGACCACACCATCAGCTACGATACGGACGGCAAAGAAACCGGCACCACCTACGAGAGCGCGGACGGCGACCACAGCACCCATTACGATACCAACGAGGCAGAGACAGGCACTACCTACGAGAGCGCGGACGGCGACCACACCATCAGCTACGATACCGCCGAGGCAGAGACGGGTACTACCTACGGCACCACCGAGAGCGCAAGCGGCAGCGCCGACGCAGACAGTGACAGCGACAGTGGAGCCGACAGCGACAGTGGAGCCGACAGCGCCGGCAGTAGTGATAGCGACAGTGGAGCCGACAGCGGCAGCGACGGTGACAGTGGCGCAGATAGCGGGGGCGACAGCGGCGGTGATGGCGGCGACGGTGGGGGCGACAGCGGGGGTGATGGTGGGGGCGACGGCGAATAGTCAATCCCAACCGGGCGGGTGTAGCGCCCGCAATGAATTG
>JALYUO010000597.1 GCA_030853735.1 Chloroflexota bacterium | reverse complement strand
GGAGAAGACTGTTTTTGTTAGGAGCGGCAGTCAGGGCGTGAGATCCGTATCTTCTCCCCCTTCCTTCGTAGGGAAGGGGGTCGGGGGGTTAGGTCGCCCGGCGGCAACTGGCATACATTCTGCTCTCTAGTCCACCATAGGCGCATAACAACCTGCGCCGGAAGGAGTCCAACCAGATGGCAGAACCCAAAGGCGGGCACCAACACGACCACGAGCCGATCCACGATCAGGGCCAGGGCCACGCGCACGAAGACGACCGCGGCCACGGCAGCAAGGCCAACGAAGCGGGCGGCGGCCACCGCGATCATCGCGCCAGTGGCAGCCACGACCCCATTGACCACGGCAGTCACCCTCCTGCGGTCAGTGGCACCGAGGGCAGCACCCACAGCGGCGGCAGCGCCGGCAAAGGCGAGGACTGATCTTTGCGGATCTGGTGCCGACGATAGAGGAAGAGATGAGGGACTAACAACATGGGCTTTGACCAGTATCACGAACCGGCCGGTGAGTTGACGGATGAGGTGCGAACTTTTGCCCGCATGATCCAGGGCATGATCGAAGAAGCCCAGGCCATTGATTGGTATGAGCAACGCATCTCGGTCGAGAAAAACGCGGATGCAAAAGCGATTATGAAGGACGCACAAGCAGAAGAATTCAAACACTTCGGTATGGATCTGGAGTTTCTGCTGCGCCGTAAACCGCAATGGCGCATCGCGCTACAGCACATTCTATTCCAGTCAGGCGATATTGTCGCGCTGGGCAAGAAAGCCGAAGAGGCCGAAGACAAAGCCGGCGGTTAGGGACTAGCGCAGCGATAAACACAGCAGCCCGATCAGTGCATAGCTGATCGGGCTACTGTGTTATTATGTAAACCTCTGATCGTTCTCCGTGCCTCCATGTTGAACCGTCTGGCTCAGACCGGCACACCCACGCCGGCGCGCAGGCCCACGTCGAGCGCCTCCAGCGCGGCGATGGCCGACTGGTTCGGCGCGGCGACCAGATGCGGCTCGAAGTGCTGCATGGTGATGCAGTTGGTCGGGCAGATCTGCGCGCAGAGACCGCAGCGGATGCACAGGTTTTCGTCCATGATCATCGCGGCCCCCGACTTCCAGCCTTTCGCTTCCATCAAGCGCGGCTCGAACGGCAGATTGTTGATGCTTTCGATCAGTTCCAGGTCGGCCATGTGGATCACGTTGACTGGGCAGACCTCGACGCAGGCGTTGCACAGGATGCAGTTGTCGCCGTCCACAAAGATGTTCAGTTGGCACTGCAAGCAGCGCTTCGCCTCTTGGAACGCTTCATCGTGGGTGAAGCCCAGCTCCACCTCGGTGGTCAAGTTGAAGCGGTCCTGCACCGGGATCATCGGCATCTCCTGGCGCGGCACAGCATCATAGTCGTCCCCTTCCACCAAGCGGCGCTGCATCGTGTCGGCGGTCCAGATCGAGATCGGCTGCCAACTCATGCGGACGGCGGCATCCTGCGGGTACTCTTGGCGCAGGGTTTGCGTTTGCGCCCATTCCTCCAGGCTGCGCGTCACGTCGAGGTGATAGTCGGACACATAATCCTGGTAGGGCACCAGCGCGAACTCGGCGCGCAGCGTCACCTTTTCGTCGGCGGGCACCGCGCCGCGCAGGTATTGGTCCATGCCGATGGCCGCCTTATGGCCGTCGGCAATCGCGGCGATCACCGTGCGTGCGCCGGCCACAAAGTCGCCACTGGCGAACACGCCCGGCACGTTGGTCATCCAACTCACCGGGTCCACTTCGGGCCGCCCACGCTTGCTGACTTTGATGCCGGCCTCGGCTAGGTAGCCGACATCGGAGTTCTGGCCGGTAGCCGCCACCACGGTGTCCACATCGAGGATAAACTCGGTGCCGGGGATCGGCACGGGGCTGCGCCGGCCCGACGCATCGGGGTCGCCCAAGCGGTTACGGATGCACTTTAGGCCGACCACTTTGCCTTCGGCGATGATCACTTCGGTCTGCGACACCAGGAAGCGGAACTCCACCCCCTCGATCTCGGTTTCGCGTGCTTCCTCGTCATAGACCGACATTTCGTTGCGGCTGCGGCGATAGATCACATAGACCTTTTCCGCGCCCATGCGGAGCGACGAGCGGGAGCAGTCCATCGCGGTGAAGCCGCCGCCAATGACGGCGACGCGCTTGCCGATCAGCGGGTACTTGTGGATATTGATCTTCTCCATGAAGTGCAGCCCAGAGTACAAGCCCTGCATCCGCTCATAATCTTCGCCCGGCACGTCCATGCGCTGCGGCGATTGCGTGCCGCAGGCCAGCAGCACGGCATCATGCTGCGCTTTGAGGTCGGTGATCGAGATCGCGTTGGGCTTGCCCTCTTCGATCTCTTCCGGCGTGATGGTGCGCCCGATGGGGCGGTTGAACTGGATCTCTACGCCCATCGAACCCATATACTGATTGATCTCTTCGGCGCACAGGTCGCGCGGCAAGCGCCATTCCGGGATACCGACCGTGAGCATTCCGCCGGCCACTTTGAGCGCCTCGTAGATGGTCACGCCGTAGCCCAACTTTGCTAAGTCGCGCGCCGCACTGATGCCGGTCGGTCCAGCTCCGACCACCCCCACCGTCTCGTGCTTGGTGCGGGCGGGCGGGGTCCAGGGGTGCTGTTCGCTGCGGTTATCCGAGGCGACACGCTTAAGCCAGCAGATGGCAATCGGCTTGTCTACGCGCCCGCGGCGGCACGACTGCTCACAGGGCCGCGCGCAGATGCGGCCCAGGATGCCCGGCACCACGTTGTCTTCCAGGTTGATGCGGTAGGCTTCGTCGTAGTCTTCCGACGCGACATGGGCGATATAGCGCGCCACATCCGTATAGGCCGGGCAAGCATATTGGCACGAGATGTTCGCCAGGAACCACTCGCTGTCGCCGGTCTGGAGTTGATAGGGCGCTGCGTCATGCTCGGCGTGGCCCACGCGGCTCTCTGAGCGCACCAACGCCATCAGGCGCATTCGTTCTTCAGGCATGGTCAATCCTCTCTCTGTTAAATGCCCCAACCCAGGCGCAGCATCCAGCCCTGATCTTCGATCAGCGAGTCGGGGCCGTGGCCGGGATAGAAGCGGGTGCCGGGAGCCAAGTCAGCCAAGCGGCGCAAGCTGTCGTACAACTGCGCTTCGTCGCCGCCGGGCAAGTCAGTGCGGCCCATGCCCTGGTCGAACAGGGTGTCGCCGCTGAACAACACGTCTCTGTCTTCTTCGTGCAGGCAACACGAGCCTTGCGTGTGGCCGGGCGTGTGCAGCACGGTGAACCGGTAGCGGCCCAACGGCAGCACGTCGCCTTCAGCCAGCGTGCCGGTTGGCGTACTGGGCGCAATGGTGAACGGTAATGGGATCGAACTGTTAGGCTGCGCCAGCCGGTCGGCATCGGCGGCATGGACCAGCAACGGCGCGCCCGTCGCAGCCACCAGGGCCGCGTTATCGGCGATATGGTCAAAATGGCCGTGCGTATTGACAATCCGTACCACGCGCCAATCGCGCACCGCCGCCCGGCGCAGCAACTCCGCCGCGCTCTCCATCGGCGCGTCCACGATCATGGCCTCGCCCGTCGTCTCATCGGCCACCAAGTAGCCGTTCGTTTCCACGGGGCCGGATGTCACCCATTCAATCAGCATAAGGCATCAGGTCTCAGGTAGCAGCTAAACACTAAACACTAAACACTCGTCCGCCGTGCCGCCCGCATCGCCACATAAGGCATCAGATGTCAGGTAGCAGCTAAACACTAAACACTAAACACTAAACACTAAACACTCGTCCGCCGCGCCGCCCGCATCGCCACGAGGCGCAAGGGACGCACGGGCGGCGGGGCAGCAACAGAGCGCAGGGCCGGCGGGCCGACCAAGCCGCCCGCACCCAATGTGGCCGGCGCAGTGAGCGTGATCAGCAGGCGCGCCGGGTCGGGGTGGCGGTTGAGCAGGCGGTGCGTGCTGCCCGCGGTCCAGGTGAGTGCGTCGCCCGGTGCTAACGGCGTGGGGCGGCTGTCTTGTTCGGCGGTGAGATATCCGGCCAGCACCACCAGACTTTCGCTGCCTTCGTGCCGGTGATCGCCGTCGCCCAGCGCCGTGCCGGGCGGCAGATCCACCACAAAGCTCCGCAACGCGGCTCCCGGCGGGCTGATCTCGCGCACCACCGGCACCCCTGCTTGCACCGGCCCAGCCGGCAGCAAACGTTCGCGGCCCACCAACCCCAACCGTCGCTCCGGCACGGTCGCCGGGTGCAACGCGCCCGCCACCACATAGGGACCGGCCGGCGCAGCCTCGGCTCCGCGCAACAGGTCCACCACCGTCAGCCCCAGCGCCGTCGCCAGCCGATCCAAGGTGTCGAGCGACGGCGAGGTGCGGTCGTTCTCCACCTGGCTAACAAAGCCCTTCGACAGCCCACTAGCCGTCGCCAGTTCGGCCAGCGTCAGCCCGCGCCCAGTGCGCGCCGCCCGCAATTGTAGCCCCAGTTGCATCATCTCAGCCTTACTTTAGCCACAGCAAACTCTGTTTGCTCTCACTATACTGCAATCGGAGCAATGCGTCAAGGGCAGACCATCCCCGAACAGAGCCTATGCGTTCTCGCGTTGCAGCGCGGTGGACGGGCTGCGGGCAACCCGCCCGGACTGTGGGAGCGGCCTCCCGGCCGCGATGGCGCGTGGCATACCTCGATCTACTCGTCTGTTACCCCTACCGGTGCGGTCAGGGTAGGCTTGCGC
>JALYUO010000592.1 GCA_030853735.1 Chloroflexota bacterium | reverse complement strand
GGGATGCCCGCCCCCGCCCCAGCACCGTCGCCGGCCATCCTGGCCCGCCGCGCCAAAATGAGCACGCCGCCCAGCGCCGCCGCCGGCGGTGCAACAGGGCAACTGGACGCAAGTCAGGCTGATGCGGCGGCTTTCAAGCCGCTCGTACAAGCGGAAGCGGAACAACCGAGCGCAAGCACACCCGCCCCGGCCACCGGCGCGCAAGCAGTGGACACTTGGCAGCGCATCGTGCTCCTGCCCGGCATGGAGCTACACATCGCGGTCAACAGAAATCGGCGCTTTAATCGCATCGTGGCCCGGCTACTGGAGGCCGCCCACCGTATTCTGGCCGAAGAGCCGGAGAAAGCAGAGGACAACCTGTGATTACTTGGAAGGCTGAAATAGACCGCCGCTACGTGCCCGCCGACAGCACCAGTGAATGCTACCTGCGCGTCAGCATCAATGTCGGTAAGGAAGCGCCCGCCGGCCGGCGCTTGCCGCTCACCTTGGCCCTCGTGCTGGATCGCAGCGGCTCCATGTCCGGCAGCAAGCTGGAGAAAGCCCGCGAGGCCGCCGCCTACTGCGTGCGCCGGCTCGGCGCAGACGATCAGGTGGCCGTCGTCACCTACGATGACCAAGTGGACATCGTCGGCGCCGCCCGCCCGCTGACCGAGCGCACCAAGCGCCACCTACTCGACGACATCCGCCATATCCGCAGCGGCGGCAACACCAACCTGGCCGGCGGCTGGCTCACCGGCGCACAAGAGGTCTCCGGCCAAACCGACGGGCGGCTGGCCCGCGTCATCCTGCTCACCGACGGGCTGGCAAACGTCGGCCTGACCAACCCGACCGAGCTGGCCCACCACGCCGCCGAACTACGCGCGCGCGGGGTCAGCACCACCACCATGGGCATCGGAGCCGACTTCAACGAGGAGCTGTTGGAGCGCATGGCCCGGCGCGGCGGCGGCCACTTCTACTTCATTGAGAACGCCGCCCAGATCCCTGATATGCTGCATCGCGAACTGGGCGAAACCCTGTCCACCGTCGCCCGTGGGGTCACGCTCGAAGTGGACCTGCCACCCGGCGTAGAGGGTGGCTTGCTCAACGACTTCGAGCAGACCGGTGACAGCCGCCGGCTGCGCGTGCGCCTGGATGATCTGGTGGCCGGCGAAAGCCGCGCCCCCGTGTTCCGGCTCACCGTGCAGCCCGGTCGCAGCGACACCACGCTGCCGCTCACCGCCCGCCTGCACTATCAGGACGTGGCAAGCGGCGCAACCCGCGAACTGCGCGACGACGACCCCGAGCTCATCTACGCCACCCGCGCCCGCTGCGAAGCCGAGCGCCCCAACACCGCCGTGCAGGAAGAGGCCGAACTGCTGAACGTGGCCCGCGCCCGCGAAACCGCCCTGCGCTACGATGCCGCCGGTGACTACGCCGCCAGCGCCGCCACCCTCAACCAGGCCGCCGAACGCCTGCAAGCGATGCCCTGCCCCTCGCCCGTCGCCCAGGCCGCAGCCGCCTCCCTGCAAGCCGAAAGTCAGGAAGCCACCGGTGGCTTCGCCGCCTTGCGCCGCAAAGCCCTACACTACAGCAAGTCCAACAGCCTGCAAAACCGCCAATAACGCTTTTTGCACCACAAAGACCCAAAGCACACCAAGATTTTTTATTAATCCAACGTGTTCTTAGGGACTTTGTGGTGCAAAAAGCCCGCCAACGCAAAACAGATCATTGATCCCCAGCAGGCGGTCGGGTATAATGAACCGCGCTAAAATCGATCCCGGCGGGCACGTCGGGAGAGATGGCGCTATTTTTTGAGCAGCAATATCAGCAATCCTGGAACCCTCAATCGCCGTTTCCAGGGGCAGCCTGTGGAGGACACGCGAGGTTATGGCAAAAGCGACTGTTCTAGTGACCGGCGGGGCCGGCTTTCTCGGCATCAACCTGATCCGCTATCTGGCCGCGCGCGACTACGCGCTGGTCTCGCTCGATATTGCGGACTTCACCTACCCGGATATGCAAGACCAAGTGCGGATCATCAAGGGCGATATTCGCGATGCCGCCACCGTCGCCCGCGCCCTCGAAGGCGTAGACTTGGTGGTGCATACCGCCGCCGCGCTGCCGCTCTACCCGCCGCAGGACATCTACACCACCGACGTGGAAGGCACGCGCACGGTCTTGGAGCAGGCCCATCAGCATGGCGTGCAGCGCGTCGTTCATATCTCCTCCACCGCCGTCTACGGCATCCCCGACCATCACCCGCTGGCCGAAAACGACCGTCTCGACGGTGTCGGCCCCTACGGGCAGGCCAAGATCCAGGCCGAAATGGTGGCCCTCGAATATCGCGCCAAAGGCATGATCGTGCCCATCTTGCGGCCCAAGTCGTTTATCGGCCCAGAGCGGCTGGGCGTGTTCGCCCTCTTCTACGACTGGGCGTTGGACAAGCGCAACTTCCCCATGATCGGCAACGGGCGCAACCGCTACCAACTGCTCGATGTGGAAGACCTCTGCCAAGCTATCTATCTCACGCTGACCCTGCCCGCCGAAGTCGCCAACGACACCTACAATATCGGTGCCCGTAAGTTCACCACCATGCGGGGCGACTACCAGGCCGTCCTCACCCATGCGGGCTTTGGTAAAAAGATCGTTTCCTTGCCCGCCGCGCCGGCCATCTGGGTCTTGCGCTTCTTGGAGATGCTCAAGATTTCGCCCCTCTATAAATGGGTCTATGAAACAGCCTCGAAAGACTCGTTCGTCTCCATAGATAAAGCCGTCAGCCGGCTGGGCTACAACCCCAAATACTCGAACAAAGACGCGCTGATCCGCAACTTCGACTGGTACATCGCCCACCGCGATCAATTTGCCGAGGCATCGGGCATTTCGCATCGCGTCCCCTGGAAGCAAGGCATCCTCGGCCTCGCCAAACGCTTCTTCTAGCCGCACGCACCCACACGATGGACGGGTTGATGCGGGCAGGACCGCGAAGAGGCGCGAAGAAGAATGACGGTGTAGGAGGCGGTTCCACCCGGCGAAGCCGCCCCACCCCAATTTGTGGGTTCGGGTAGGAGGCGTAAGGAGTGGAGGCGTGGCGGCTTGTGGGAGCGGCTTGTGGGAGCGGCTTGTGGGAGCGGCTTGTGGGAGCGGCTTGTGGGAGCGGCTTGTGGGAGCGGCTTGTGGGAGCGATAGGC